>WFRP01000329.1 GCA_015486505.1 Pseudomonadota bacterium
ATCAGAACATTTTCTGATTATTAAATCTTGTTTTTTGGTGCAGAAAATAACCTGTAAGGTACTAATGGGCTCCCGCTCGCCGGGAAAAACAACGAAATCGTTTCCGCAACCGCTTACGAAAAACCACCCCCGCCCCCTCCAGAAGGTGGGGTGGGTAAAATTTGGCTGAATAGTTACTCTTTATTATCTTCTTTATCGCCATCTTTTTCGTCATCCAAGTTTTGCACAAGGCCGAAAAAATTGCCAAACAATTCCTGGTATAGTTGCGTCCCATCCAGAGATTTATTGGTCAATCCCGACATATTTTCAGTCAGTTCAAGCCATTTTTCATACTGGGCGGTAGTCAGAGTTTTATAGCTGATGAAATTTTTTATGCTTTGCTGCAGGTACTTTTCAAAAAAATCAACCAGAAGATTGTCCCCATACTTTATAATGGTATGCAGCAGCGGGGCCGGTAACAGACAATTATTATGCTTGGCTTCCTCAAGGGTAATCTGGGTAAGGATTAAAGAAGTAACATCTTTTTCGCTTTTCACATCAATAACCTCAACGGTCAACCCCGCCCGGATCAAATCGGCGACTTCCTGCAAGGTTACATATTTGCTGTGATTGGTATTGTAGAGCCTCCTGTTAGGATATTTTTTCAAGACTACTTTTTCCAAACGTCAATCCCTCCCCTTAACTCAAAACAAATTATGCAATGCACAAAAAGATGAGTCTTTTTTAAGAAAAATTCCTATCGAATATTGGTTCAATGTAATATAACATCATAACATAACTTAAAAAAATATAATTTACAAGTTAAAAAAGATTTATTGAATTTTTTGTGTGCGACGCAACATTTTTCTTGACAGCTTCATTGAGGGGGTGTATAAGGGGCGCACATTACGACTGTGCAACAAAAGCTTCGACCTGAAAATGTAATTACAGATTACATTGATGACATTTTTCAGGAACAGATTATGTACCAAAGAACAAACCAACCCAAAACAAACCAACTCAAAACAAATGAAGGAGAAAAAAAATGGATCAGAAACAGATGATGAAACAGATGCTGGAAATGAACAAAATGGCATGTGACAACGCTTTTCAGGGTATCGTAACCATTCAGGAGCAGACCCAGGCAATGACCAACAAACTTGTTGAACAGGCGGCCTGGCTTCCCGAAGAAGGGAAAAAGGCCATTGATGAGTGGCTGGGTGCCTACAAGAAGGGTCGCGAAGATTTCAAAAATTTGATTGACACCGCTTTTGCCAACGTTATGAAAAGTTTCTAGGAAAGAAAAGGTTTTCACACTGTCCGCTTTTATGACTGTGAGCGGTGTGCTTCATCAAGAAAGCCGGATCCTGCGGATATCGGCCCCGGTGAACGGCACACCGCTTTTTCTCTATGGGCGGATGACGAAATTTGCAAAATGGTTTCCCGGTGGTAATCGGTTTAAGGTAAGGAGAGTTTTTGAATGGAAATGAATAAATGTGAGCCGAAAGCAGCCAACGCGATGCTGGATCAGATGTATAATCAATTGCTTGATTATCTTCAGCAGCAATCCGAGCTGCAGGCCAAGCTGTACACACTCTACTCGGGTTCACAGGAATCCGCGGCGTCTTTCAGTAAAGGTATGGCCAACTACCTGGAAAAATTTGCGGAACCGCAGAAATATGCCATCCAGAGTTTTCTTGATGTTCAGCGGCAAAAGGCTGAAACGCCCCCTTCACTGGAGGATTTTAAGGATTTTTCCGACCTGCTGAAATTTAATTTTGACTTGGCCGGGAAAGCGTTCCAAAGTACCCTTACAAGTATGACGGAATTTCATATGCGGTCCCTGGGTCGAGCTTTGAATGCCGCTCTGGCAACCATAAGCGAAAGCGGCGATGACGAGGATTTCTTTGAGTTTGCGCGTAAACAGACAAAATTGCTTGAATCAGTTGTCTGTGAGTACCCCCAGGCCATTCGCGACATTAAAGCTGAATACGGCTTCCACTTCGAGCAGCCGGGTTTTGAAAAAGTGGCGGAAACGGATCATTTTTTCCTCTATCAGGTCCTGCCCTCGGACAAAGCTGTATCCGTAAGGAAAAACGGCAAGCCGGTACTTCTGATCCCTCCCTATGTGCTGGGCGAGAACATCCTCTGCTTTCTTCCCGGTGAGCAGAAAAGCTATGCCCATGCCTACGCCAATCAGGGGGTGCCCACATATATAAGAGTGGTCAAAGATATTGCCGTAACTCCTGCCGTGCAAGATATGACCGGTGAGGACGATGTGCGGGATACCAAAACTTTTTGTGAGAAAATAAAGGCTGTCCATGGTCAACCGCTGACGTTGAACGGTTACTGCCAGGGTGGTTTTTTCGCGACCCTGGCCCTGCTCTCGGGAGAACTGGACAATTTGGCCGATACCCTGATAACCTGTGTTTCTCCCCTGGACGGAACCCGCAGTATCGCCCTGGCGGAATTCATGCAGAATATTCCCGATAAGTTTACGGAACTGGGCTACGCCGTCAAGAAACTGCCCAACGGCAAACCGGTGGTGAACGGCAAAATCATGAGCTGGGTATACAAGCTGAAGAGCATCGAAACCGAAGCCCCACTGGTAAATTTCTATCGTGACCTGTCGATGTTTGAGAAATTTATGGATAGCGGTAAACAGGTGGGCAAAACGGCCCTGGCTATCAACTACTGGCTGCTTTACGACCAGGTTGATATGCCGGTGGAGATCACCAAAATCAGTTTCGATTCCTATGCCGTTCCCGTCGACAAAGAAGGTACGCTACCCATCCGGCTTTTTGACCGTCCGCTTAATTTCAAGCGGTTGACGGAAAAAAATATTAACGTGTTGATCTGCATTGCCGCAAGTGATGATCTGGTTGACCGCGATGCCGCTTTAGCCGCCTGTGATTATATCGACGCGGAAGTAACGGTTTTCCCGAAAGGGCATGCGGCGATTGCCACATCCTGGGCTCATCCGGAATCAGCCTGCGCCCTGCATACGACATTCGGCGATAATTATCGGGGCCCGGTTCGTTTTCACCTGGATCTGGAAGCCCAACAGAACCAGGCGGCCGCGACGGCAAAAACGGCAGGTTCAGCGGCAGTAAAAAAGGCAACCGCCCCGGAGAAAACATCCGCAAAAAAGCCGGCGGCAAAGCCGGTTACAAAAGCCAAGGTCGCGACAAAACCGGAAGTTGCTGTTACAAAACCGGAAACGGCCGCAAAACCCCGGGCAGCCAAACCGCAATCAGCGAAAAAAGTTAAAACCGTTGCGGCTGCGGCAACAAAAGCCCCGGTTGCGAAACCTGAAACCGCAAAGGTTGCCGCGACTCAGGCCTCAAGCCGGAAACCCGCCCCGGTCAAGGCCGGAACGACCAAAAAGGTGAAAACAAGCCCGAATGAAGCGGCCAAACCGGTTAGTGCCAACAACAAAAAGTAGAGTTGATAAATAATTTGTAACTATTCAGCCGAATTTTAACTTTCCTCCTTCTGGAGAGAGGGCGGGGGTGGTTTTTCGAAGTTGAATAGTTACATTAATTTTAATCGGGGATCCGCCTGTGACCCCCGAGGGAGGAAGACAATGCTTGAGATAAAAGATTCGGTCGCCGTTATTACCGGCGGTGGCCGCGGCATCGGCGCAACCCTGGCAACCCACTGGGTCAAACGGGGGGGGAAAGTCGTTATTTTCGATATGGCGGCGGACTGTCTGGAAAAAACCAAAGCAGAGCTTGAGTCATTGGGCGGAGAGGTTACGACTGTAGTTGGTGATGTCACCAAAGAAAAAGATTGTACCCGGCTGGCCGTAACCGCAATCGAAAAATACGGCAAGATCAACCTGGTGGCGCCCTTTGCCGGAATTACCAAGGATGGTTTTATGGTCTCCACCGACCGCCAGACGGGTAAGGTGAAGAGCAAAATGTCGCTGGAAAATTTCCAGTCGGTTCTGGACGTTAATCTGACCGGGGTTTTTCTGACCGTCCGCGAATGTACCGAGCAGATGATCAACCATGACTGTCGCGGTCTTATCTGCCTGGTCTCCTCTATCGGCTCATTGGGAACCGCCGGACAAATCAATTATTCATCATCTAAAGCCGCGATGTCGGTTATCCCTAAAGTTATGACCGCCGCTTTCTTTCGCCAGGGCTTATCCCATCGCCTGCGCTGTGTGGCCATTGCTCCGGGCTATACCGGGACTGATATGGTCAAGGGAATGGATGAGCATGTGCTGGACAAAGTTTTAAGCCAGGTCCCGATCGGACGGCTGATTGAGCCGGAAGAAGTAACCTCGCTGGTCGGTGAACTTTACCGCAATGAAGCCTGTTCCGGGGATGTTTACTTTATCCATGGCGGCCTCAGACTGGGCTCCCGGGGTTAAAAACAAGCTAATGCGGGAACAAATCCCGCAACTCAAAAGAAAGTTACTGGCCCGCACCCAAGGGCAATCCGCTGGTCGCAAATAAGTACTCTTATCAGAACATTTTCTTGTTTTTTCAAACCGAAAATAACCTGTAAGGTACTAACCTCACCTTTGACAAGCAAACGGATCAACGATAAACAGGAGATAAAGCATGGTACCTAAAGAAATGCTTACAATGGCAAAAACTTACTACAACACCGCATTCGATAACTTTGATTTGTTCCAGAAAAACAATGAACAGATGTTAAAGATATTCATGAATCAGCATTATGATATGAACAGTGATTTTATGAAGCAGTTTGATGAGTGGCTGGTCAACAGCCGCAAGAGCTACAATGACTACCGCAAACTGGTTCTCGACGGTCTGGATTATCTGGCCGACACCACGGAAAAAAACATCACGGAAAAGTAAGCATCTGAACCGGGGACGGGCTTCATTCCCGCCCCCGGTTCTTATTGATTACGTCAACTCCCTTAAGACTACCGGAAAAATCAATTCTTTTCCGGACATAGGCACCCGGCGCATCTTCAATAATCCGGTACTGATCACTACCTGAACGCTCAGGCGCCGCGATCTTCTTTCCCGCCCGTCTTTTCAGCCACCGGCTCCAGTGGGGCCACCAGCTCCCCGGAAGCTTACGGGCGCTTTCCAGCCAGCGCTCCGGCCCCGATTCTTCCCCTTCCCTGACCCAATAATGTTTTTTTTGCTGCCCGGGAGGATTGATGACTCCGGCAACATGGCCGCCGCCGCCAAGGACAAAGGTTCGGGGCCCGGATAAAAACCGGCCGGCCGTAAACGTGGTTTTCCAGGAAATGATATGATCATCGATGGTTGCCAGGAAATAACTCGGGGTTTTGATTTTACCAAGATCAACCGGGACCCCGCAGACGGTCAAAGCGCCGGGTTCTATCAGTTTATTGGCCTGGAACAGGTTACGGGTAAAAAAACTGTATAGTTTGGGCGGCTGATTGGTGGGATCGCTGTTCCAGTAAAGAATATCGAAAGTCGGCGGATC
The DNA here is from genome assembly GCA_015486505.1 of Pseudomonadota bacterium. Lineage (GTDB taxonomy): Bacteria > Desulfobacterota > Anaeroferrophillalia > Anaeroferrophillales > Tharpellaceae > Tharpella. The sequence continues at coordinate 5,419 of WFRP01000329.1, forward strand.
GATCCCCTGAAGATAGCTTCTGCTCACATAGGCCCAGATCAGTTCATTGGCCCGGATCAGGGAAAAAGAATAAAAAAGATCCTGTCCCGGGATAAACCCGGTTTTGCCGGCCCTTTTTTCCTGTTTTTCGAGACCGGCCTCATCCATAAAGACACTCAAATCGCCCGGCTCGGAAAAATCAAGCATCGTCGTCAGAAAGGTGACGGAGGCAATCTGTTTTATTTTCTTTCGCGCCGCCAGCACCGCCAGAGCGGTCGCCAGCAGGGTGCCGCCGATACACCATGCAACAATATTGGTTTTCTGGCCGCCACCGACATTATCAACCACCGCCAAAGCCGCCAGAACCCCCTTCTCCACATAATCATCCCAGCCCAGCTTGCTCTGCTGCCGGCCGGGGTTCACCCAGGAAATCAGAAAAACCTGATATCCCTGATCAAGGCAATACTTAACAAAGGAATTATGGGGTTGCAAATCGAGGATATAAAACTTGTTGATGAAGGGCGGGATAATCAACAGCGGCCGGGCAAATACCGATGCCGTAGTCGGCCGATATTGAATCAGCTGCAGGATCTCGTTTTCATAAATGACCACCCCCGGAGTTGCGGCCAGATTTTCCCCCAGCGTGAAAGCGGTCTCATCCGTCTGGCTGAGCCGCCCCAGTTTCAGGTCATTAGCCAGGTTTTCCAAGCCCCGGATCAAACTTTCCCCCCGGGTTTCCAGGGCCCGCTTGACGGCTTCCGGGTTGCTCATGAAAAAATTTGTCGGAGCGAGGGCATCAAGGAGAGACTTTGTATAAAACTTGAGTTTCCGCTTTTCATCCGGCGGCAGAAAAAGCGCATCGACGGTGGCCAGAAGGTTTTCCGAAGCCAGTAAATAGGCTTGTTTCAGCAGTTGCAGAACCGGGTTCTCCTGCCATTCATGGTCGGCAAAGCGATTGTCGGCCATATGCGAAAACGACTCGAGAATATCCGGGTCCCGCCGCAGGCTTTCCGGCACCAGGCGGGACCAGAAGTTCAACTGTTCCTGCCGGCAGGCGGCAATCAGGTTCTGCCAGGCCTCAAGCTTATCGGCGGCCCCCGGCCCAATCCATTCGCGCCGGTTCAGGCCCGGCCCGGTCGGCATCCGCTCTGCGCCCGGGCCGGTCAAAGATTCCAGAAATTCTTTATTGATCTCCATAATGGAGGTAACAATATCCGGCAAAGAACTGTTCATTATTTCATCTTGACATAGGAACCGGGGGCGTCTTCCAGGGGTTTAAGCGGCCCGGAGCCAGGCTGGCGAGCCGGGACTTTTTTACCCGATTTCCGGTAGAGCCAGCGATGCCAGTCAGACCACCAGGAGCCCGGGTGTTCGTCGGCTCCGGCCAACCATTCATCAAGATTGTCCGGCTGTTTTTCATTGACCAGGTAATGATATTTCCGGGCCGCGGGCGGATTGATAACTCCGGCAATATGTCCCGAACCGGCAATAATAAAACGTACCGGCCCCCGGAAATGGTGTTTGCCTTTAAAAACCGAAGCATAGGGTGATATATGGTCTTCCCGGGCGGATTGCAGATAGATCGGCACCTTGATAGTGCTAAGGTCGATAGGCACATCATCAAAAACAATCCCCCCCGGTTTTACCAGTTGGTTGTTGAGATACATTTCCCGCAGATAAAAGACATGCATAGCTCTCGGCATACGGGTGGAATCCTGGTTCCAGTATAACAGATTAAAGGGGTAAGGTTCTTTACCCAGCAGATAATTATTGACAACGAAGGACCAGATAAGATCATTGGCCCGTAAGAGGTTGAAGGTGGTTGACATAGACGATGACTCAAGATAGCCTTTTTCACTCATCTTTGCGTCAAGGGCATTAATCTGTTCCTCATCGATGAAAACCGCAAGTTCCCCGGGCTCGGAAAAATCCACCTGGGCCACCAGCATGGTGGCAGCCTTGATCCGGTGGTCGTCCCGGGCGGCCATATAGGCCAGAGTGGCGGCCAGCAGAGTGCCGCCGATGCAGTAGCCCACGGTTGTCACTTCACGTTCACCGGTGGCCAGGGTGATGGCGTCCAGGGCGGCAAAAATGCCTTCGTGCATATAATCAGCAAAGGTTTTTTCGGCCAGCCCGGCATCGGGGTTTACCCAGGAAATCACAAAAACGGTGTATCCCTTGCTGACCGCCCAGCGGATAAAAGAGTTTTTCGGCTCCAGATCGAGAATGTAAAATTTGTTGATCCACGGGGGAATGATCAGCAGGGGGCGGCGAAAAACGGTTTCAGTCAACGGCGCATACTGGATAAGCTCCATAAGTTCATTGCGGAACACAACTTTGCCGGGGGTCGTGGCAATGTTGACGCCGACCGTGAAGGCTTTTGTATCCGTCTGCCTGATTTTCAGCTGCCCCGCACCGGCCTTCAAGTCGTCAAGCACATTGCGCAGACCCCGCAGCAGGTTTTCCCCCTTGCTGTTGATGGTTTCATTCAGGGCCTCGGGGTTGGTCAGGAGAAAATTGCTGGGTGACAAAGCATCAACAAACTGCTTGGTGTAAAATGCGGCTTTACGGGCCTCCTTTTCCTCCAATCCGGAAGTTTCAGCCACGGTTTTTTCCAGATGCTCAGCGGTCAGCAAATAAGCCTGTTTAAGATGATCAAACAACGGGTTTTCTTCCCAGGCGGCATCTTTGAAACGGCGATCGCCTTTTTTATCCGGGCTTGATTGAGCCCCGGCTTTTTCCGGTGTTCCCCACTTATTCAGCATTTTCTGCCAGAGATCGGCATATTGATTCATAAGTGACATCTGGGCCTGGATCAGGCGTTCGGGGTCGGCCAGCATGGCTTTGCCGAGCGCGGCAAAGGTGTTGCCGAGGTTGAACGGATCGCTTTCAGCGGGTTTCTGCAGCTCGACGGATTGTTGACTGAACTCATTGACAAGCTTCTGACATTGAGCGGTAATCCGGCCCATATTCTCAGCCAGAGCCGTATAGGCGGCCTCGGTTTCTTTGTCCATAGATCCCTTGTTCATCAAACGTTACCTCCCCTTCTTCTTAACCCGGATTACATATACAACCCCCCGTTAACGCCATAGACCTGGCCGGTAATATAAGCGGATTCATCGGCCGCGAGAAAGCTGACCAGACGGGCAACTTCATCTACGGTGCCGAATCGTTTCATGGGGATTTTTGCCTCAATGTCCCGGTATATTTCGGCCGGTATTTTTTTAGTCATTTCCGTTTCGATAAATCCGGGAGCGACAACATTGGCCGTTATCCCTTTGGTCGCTACTTCGAGAGCCAGCGATTTGGTAAAACCAATGACCCCGGCTTTGGAAGCGGCATAATTCGCCTGCCCGACATTTCCGGTCAGACCGATAATGGAACTGACGTTAATAATGCGGCCATAGCCATTGGGCAACATGGTCTGCAGAGCTTCATGACAACAGTGATAGGTTCCGCATAAGTTGATCTGAATAACCCTGAGCCAGACCTCCGAGCCCATTTTTACCAGGGTTTTGTCCGCGGTAATTCCGGCGTTGTTGACCAGGATATCAAACGAGCCGAAATATTCAAGGGTTTGCCGGAAAAATCTTTTAACTTCATAAAGGTTTTCCACACTGCCCTGAAACGCGGCCGCCCTGACCCCCATTGCTTCCAACTCATCAACAAGTTGCGCCGCCCGTTTCTCATCATGATTGTAACCGATGGCAATATTTATACCCTCCGCCGCCAGTCGTTTGCAAATTCCTTTCCCGATGCCGCGGGAGCCCCCGGTAACTATTGCGGTTCGATTCTGTTCGGCCATACGATTGCCCTCCCATTTTGCTTAATGTTTTTCGGTCAAATATCAATACAGCATAGATTGCGGATGATTTCCTGATTTTATTCCGCGACGATAAAGCCGGACGAAAAGCACAGTCAGAGCCCGGGCGTCGGCAAGAGCTGTTTGGGTTACAACCGCAACCGCTCGGCGCCCGGATAAGCTGTCAGCCTTTTTTCGGTAAATGCCACTCTTGAAAAAAACTGATGCTGGCAATCAGGAGCAGAAGGGCCATAATTCCTTCAATCCCCCAGATCCCCGGCCAGGGGTTGATAACCCGCTCGCCGACCCAGGTTTTGATTACCAGACTTAAGGTATAAAAAACAGCGTAAATAACTACGGCCAGCACCACCTTCGCGTATTTCCCCCGCCGGGGACTGGTCCGGCTCAAGGGTATGCCCAGCAATGCCAGGAGCATGGTGGTGATCGGGGTTGAAAACCGCCACTGCAGTTCGGCGATTGCCGGTGCGGTATCAGATTGCATCAGGCCGGCGGTGGCCGCGGCTTTTATCTTGGTGAGAGGGAGAACTGCCGGCGGGCTGAGGGCCAGGGCGTACTGTTGAAACTCCGCGACGGTCTCTCTCTGGTCGGAGGCTGAGAGATCGTACATGGTTCCATCCCGGAAAACCAGGGTATCGTTATCATAAAAGCGTTCCGACTGCTGAGAAACTTCCTTTGCCGCGATAATCTGGAGTTTGTCTTCAGCTTTGGTGTAGATAAAAACCTGTTGGGCCCGTTGTTGCCGTTTATCAACCTGCTGCGCAAAAATAATCCGCTTTCCCGATTCAAGTTCATAAAAAGTCGCCGGTTCCATCCTTTTTATGCGAAAGTGGTTTTTGGAAAAATTTTTCAGCTGGTAAGCGGTGCGGTAGGCCCAGGGCCTGATGAACAGCGAAAGACCGGCCACCACCAGACCGACCAGGACGGCCAGCGACAGGACATTACGATAGATGCGGCCGCGTTTTACGCCGCAGGCTTCGAAGGCCGTCATCTCCAGATCCGTATATAAGCGCCCCAGGCCAACTACCACCGAAAGATAGATAGTCGTCGGCAGCAGGACTTCCAGGGCGATAATAATCTTCAGCAGAATCAAGCTGAATACCGTTTTCGCCGACAGAAGTCCCGACGTGGCATCGGCCAGGTAGCGGGTAGCGGAATATCCGGCAAAAATGCTTACCAGAACCAGACAGACCACAATCATAGGTTTTATGATTTCCCGGATAATGTAACGATCAATAATCTTCATACCGGTCAATTGAGTAATGATAGCGAAGTTGGACAATGAATACGGTTTCATCTTCCGCTTTATAGATTATTCTGTGCTCATTTGTAATTCGGCGGGACGAATAACCGGAAAGGCTATATTCTAATGCGGGAACAAATCCCGCAACCCAAACAGGGC
>WFRP01000330.1 GCA_015486505.1 Pseudomonadota bacterium
TGTCGGGGTGAAAGTGTATAAAAACTGGGCACTTGAAATTCGGGAGAGTTTTCAGCTCAAATACCCATAAGTCAAGCCTGACCCCGGTCCTGACCCAGGTTACCTTCAATGAGACGGTTGTTCCAGGTTGATCGCTTTTGCCAGTTTATTAAGGCAGCCGTTAAAAAAGTGGTCGCAGCCGTTGATGATGGTGAGTCTGCTGTCCGCATTCCATTGCTTGTGCAATTTTTTTACTGCGGCGAGAGCGGCGATTTTATCAAGTTCACCGGTGATGATCTGGGTTAAATTTGGCAGTTTTACCCTTTCAGAGAAAGGGAGCAGCGGGGCTGGCGGTGCAACCAGGAGTAAGGGATTATTCTCGGTTTTTTCAGTAGCGGCGGCCTTGACGATGATCCAGGCTCCGAATGAGTAACCAGCCAGGGTGATTTCTTTAATTCCCGCGTGGGCTAATGTGTTCCGGGCTGCCAAAAGATCATCAACTTCACCTTTGCCTTCAGCAAAATCTCCCGGGCTGTTTCCTGCTCCCCGGAAGTTGAAACGCAGGGTCGAGTATCCGCTGCTTGAAAATGTTCGGGCAACTGTGGTGACGACCGGGTTATCCATGTTGCCGCCGTAAAGTGGATGCGGATGGGCGATAACAACGCCCCGAGTGCCGGTGCCGCGGGACAGCATTCCTTCCAGAGTCTGCGGCCCTTCAATTTTTATTGATTTTTCCTGCATTGAATATGTCCGGTTTCTAATGATTTATTGTTTGTCCGGCAGCTCGACAATTACTCGAATTCTGGCCGGTTCTTCGTTTCTTATTTGATTTTTCCTAATCAAACCACATTTTTATTAATCAGCATTAATCAGGGACAGACCACGTTTTTCGTTTAAGCTTCGATTAGTTGAATCTCTTGCGGGGTGAGGTTGAAGAGGTGATAAATCTCCTGGTTAAGCTCGATTTCAGATTGGGAGATTTGCTGGTTTAAAGTGGCGATCTTGTTTTTTTCATTCTCCAGATAATCCTGCCAGTCGTTACGTTCCGTCAGTGGGATCGGTTTTTTAAACTGTTTTTTTATCTGTTTCTGGAAATCAGCAAAATTGAGTTGCCACCAGTTCTGTAGTTTATTATTCAGTTTGGCGTTACGATCCGGTGGACAGAGATCGGGCAAACGCCGGCGGAAGTTATTCTCAATGGTGTAGCGCTGCTCGGCCAGCTCCTGGCACTTTTGCGCCAGATTGCTGATGTCGGCTTTTTGTGGGGCCGTTGCCGGAGGAACAGGCAGGCGATTTATATTCTGGCTGAACATTCTATAGAAACCACCTCTTACTGAATCAGAGATTCCTCTCAGAAAGAACCAGATAACCGATGAATTAAGAAGTCCGAGGGTATAGCATTAATCAGGGACAGACCACGTTTTTTCGCTTAAGCTTCGATTAGTTGAATTTCTTACGGGGTGAGGTTTCGCTGACAGCATAGAGACGCAACTCGACATAGTTGCAGACCAGCACCAACTGGGCTCCTTTTATATCGCGGGCATAATCCCAGGCCTGTTGAACCGGGGTTTTGTGGCGCCCCGGCATGATCGCGTCAATATCTCTGGTTCTGGCTCCCTTTAATTCAAAAGGAGCCAGAACCTTATCCTTTTCCTGGTCATCACTGAAGTACCCCAGAGCTAAATCAACCGCCCCGCCGGCAACCGCATATTCTCGGGCTATCGTCCAGGTTTCTGTGCGGCCAAATGGTATGTAACCCAAAACTCCGGCCATTATGTTCTGGGTGAAGGGGGCATGGATTGCCACTTCAGTCTGTTTTAACAGGCTACCGCCTTCAATCTTCTCCTTCCAACTCTGCAAAATCGCAAGATGAGTTTCCGGTATGACGGAGCTTTCGGCATGAACCAATGCTTTGGAGATTATTTTTTCCTGGAAAAGGGGCACATTATTTTTTACACTTTTAAGATTGGGTGCACTGTTGCCCCGCAACATTCTCGGACCAAGGTTTAATTTTCATTAAAATTTTATTTAAAGAACGTTCAGCAACTTCTGTATCGTATGCTGCCTGAGCTCGTAACCAGTAACCATTTGATAGGCCAAAAAAACGGCATAACCTTAAATCCGTGTCCGCAGTGACTGAACGTTTCCCAGCGACAATTTCATTGATGCGTTGGGCTGGAACGTTGATCTCCTTGGCCAAACGATACTGACTAAGTTCCATAGGCTTAAGAAATTCTTCCAGGAGAATCTCGCCGGGAGTGATGGGTCTAAGTTTGTTCATGATAAATTCTCCTTAGTGGTAATCAACTATTTCAACACCTTCCGCACCTGCATTTGTCCAATAAAAACAGATACGCCACTGACCGTTAATCCTGATGCTGTGTTGGCCGGCACGTTCCCCCTTGAGTAGCTCAAGAAGGTTTCCGGGTGGGATTCGCAGGTCTTCAAGTTGATTAGCAATTTCAAGTTGTCTCAGTTTGCGCCTTGCAACAGTGTCAATGTTTACGAAGCGTTTAACCCGCAGACTTTTTGAGAGGGCTTCGGTTTCTTTACAATTAAAAGATATTATCATGCTCACAACATAACGCAGGGCGTGATTAATGTCAACTCAGTGATGAATGGGGTCAAATCCTTATTCTTGACAATGCAGTTTCGAGCCCGTTTTGCTGACTTTAGTACCTTACAGGTTATTTTCTGCACCAAAAAACAAGATTTAATAATCAGAAAATGTTCTGATAAGAGTACTTATTTGCAGGCCAGTAACCTTCTTTTGGGTTGCGGGATCTGTTCCCGCATTAGTAGCTTACAGGTACTTTTCAGCATCAACTTTTTTGTTTTTCAAGTTCAGTCTTGGTTTGCGGTGCCATTTAAATGACAATAAAAATAAAGGGGCTTAAAGCGGACCTTTTCCTCAAGAAAAGTATTGACATTTTCGGGTTTGTTGTTTAGTAGGGGCGTTTCCGGTTGAGTCATCAGCGCGGCCATGAAGGCTGCAGACTTACCGTGAATGCAAAAAAGCATGATTCTGTAAGAAATAAAGATGATTTATCAAAGGGGTATTTTATAACGATACCCGATCAACTGCGACAATCTGCAGTTATTTACGGCCACGAAGGTCGGTTGGTTCATAGAGATGAGCCGCCGCTTTCGTGGCCTTTTTTTTGGTTTTTTTCTTTTTTTTACGATTCGGAGATATTGGTTGTGATTTTTAAGGCGAGTAAAGTGAGCTATAATTTGACGAGATTTATTCCCGCATTAGTACCTTACAGGTTATTTTCTTGTTTTTTTCGACAGCTTTTTTCAACTGTAAAAACAAGAAAATGTTCTGATAAGAGTACTTATTTGCAGGCCGAAGGGCGCGATTGGGTTGCGCGGTTTATTCCTGCATTAGTTTTAATGGCTGCGCTGTTTTGTCCGGGCTCGTTACGGGCTGAAAGTTCAGGCGCTCCGGAAAAGCTGATCCGGCTGGATGAAATCACGGTCACGGCGACTAATGTGGTTTAATTTTAACGGACACTCTGCTAAGAGCAATTAAAAAGAAAGCGAGGTGTCCAATGAGCGAGAA
>WFRP01000331.1 GCA_015486505.1 Pseudomonadota bacterium
ACTTTTTGGTTTGAACCACGGATGAACGCGAATTAACACAGATTTTGTAACTATTTGGGTAACTATTCAGCCAAATTTTACCCCCCCACCTTCTGGAGGGGGCGGGGGTGGTTTTTCGTAAGCGGTTGCGGAAACGATTTCGTTGTTTTTCTCAGCGAGCGGGAGCCCATTAGTGCCTTACAGGTTATTTTCTTGTTTTAAAACAAGAAAATGTTCTGATAAGAGTACTTATTTGCGACCATCGGAAGTGCCCTTGGGTGCGGGCCGAGAAGGCCCGATTGGGTTGCGGGATCTGTTCCCGCATCAGCATTGCAACTGTTTGAGCGTAAGCGAGTTTTGCGAGGCGGGCGCAGCGAGCGTAAGGAAAAACAGAAATCTTAACGCCTAGCGGAGAAAAACCGCGCCCGACCCCGGATTCGGCTGAATAGTTATTCTATTTTTTCAAGTACTTTACCTTTTTCAACCAATTTGATGAAATGACAAAGCTCACAACGATCCTCTTTTTTGTCGGCGACATGGCATTCACCGAGAAAACAGCCCTGCATCCGCGGGCGGTTGGTCTCTATCGAATACTTGTCATGGGTGATACTTATATGACAGACTATGCAATTATCAATTTTAACTTTTTCACCCTTAAAATGCTTCTTATGAGAAATCTTGATAATTCGGGTTTTCTTGACCTCTTTCAACTCCGGGATATCGGCATGACAACGCAGACAGTTTTTATTTATTCGACTGTCGGCGGCATAAAATTTCTCCGGAATAATTATGCTGAGATAGTGATGATATACTGATTCACCGACCTTGGGAAAGGCTGTATAATGAGGACTGTGGCACTCGTAACAGCTGACCGTCTGCGGATGAAATTTACTCTCTTTCCATTGCCGGTAGATGGTCGGGTGACAGGAAGCGCATAAGGTATCGTCGGTATTGGTCACCCGGGCGTAGAAAAAGAATATGACGACACCCAAAACCGCCGCGACCAGTAGCAGACTGGTCTTTAACCAAATCGGCAGATTTTTAACAAAGGATAAATCTATTTTCATCTCAATTCCCCCCTTAAGAGAATTTCGTCTGGAGTTTACCGAAGCCAAAAAACAAAATTATTTTCAGCTCTTGATAATTTTTACTAACGGGTTGATATAAGTCAGACCCGGGGCATGGGTGTCCGGCACTCCGGATAAAAGAGAATTAAAATGAGTTCCATTTCCATCTTTATGCCACCAGATCGGCTCTTTTTTATCCCAGCTTGAGAGCCTGAACGTATAGGGTGTAAAAAAGAAATTTTTCCGGCTTAACAAAGATTTGGTCATCGGATCATAATCAGCAATATTTTTAGCCTGAGCGACCCGCCCGATTTTGGAATGACCGTGCCCGACCGCCATCGCCACACAATCAGGATGAATCGCCTGAGTTGTCCAGACTTTTACCGAAAGCTCACCCTTTTCGGTTCTTAACTTGACCTTATCACCATCCTTAAGCCCAAGTTTATGAGCGCGATCAGCATTAATCCATAACGGATTTTTATGGCGCAGTTCAGCCAGATATTTAGAGTTAGCGGTCTGCGAATCCAGCACATTCCAGGTAAAAGGAATCAGATAAAGTTCATCTGCGGAATATTTCTCCTGAGCCACCGGTTGTGAGCGGCCCAGTTTTTTAATCGATAATGCCACTGATCGAGGTTTCTGAGCGGCATCCGGATAGAGAAAAAAACCGGTTTTCTTAAGATAAGCCAGCCCCCCGGCATTTTCCATTCCGGGAATATCGGCCAGAATCTCCTTGATATAACTTTCAACATCAGCATGCCTTAAAGGCCCGGAAACCGATTCACCGAGCAATTTTTTGCCGAGATCAAGAACCACCTGATTAAACTCACGGCTGGAGGCGACCGGGGCCAGCGCCGGATTAAAAAGCTCCAGATTCTTTATTTTGGCCTTCCGCAAAAGAAGTATCTCATCGGTCGGCCGGGAAACCGGCTGCCGCAGGGAAAGACAGCGCTCGCGATGATTTACCCGCCGGCTGAAGAGCCCCCAGCATTCAAGCTCGGTTGCCATCGGCAGAATCAAATCGGCAAACTGTGAGGTTTCATTGATATAGGTATCGAAAGCCGCGTAAAACGGCACCAGAGCCCGATTTTTAAGCAGGGTCTGCGGCCACCATCTGCCGTTGTAATTGTCAAAAACCGGATTTGCCTGATAGCTGATCAGGATTTGCGCTCTGGAATTTTGTTTCAGGTCATGAAGAAACCAGCTCGCCGATTTTATTGAGTTGCCGGAGCCTGACGGATTTCCACCGGAAAAAGCATAAGCATCATCAAATTTTAAGGCGCCTTTCGGGGCCAGAGCTCCGCAGAGAACATTTAGAAGTTCAATCGCACAGGCATTCTCCCAACCGTTATCAGTTCGAAAAACCTCATCACCCAAAATCACCAGAGACGGCGTCCGCTGACTTAATTTTTTTGCAATTTCGGTAAAAACCTTTTCCGACAAGCCGGTTTGCCGGCTGATAACTGCCGGAGTAAAGGCGCGCAAATAAGCTTTTAAATCCGCCGCATTCAGGCCGGATTGGGCCAGCGCGGATTTATCGTGCCAACCATGAGCCAGCATAACTGCGGCAATGGCTTTGGCAACATCGCCGTAATGCCGGGGATGCACCGGATGCCAGGCCGCGCTCTTGCCGCCGGTCTGAGATAGACGACCGGCAATCGTCACCAGTTCAAGCGCGTTCTCATTAATCCCGGCAATCAATGACTGCGCATCGGTAATATAGGCTTCACCCCGGCGAAACGGGTCCGCGGCAAAATTTAAAACATATCGACACTGACTGTAATGGCGAAAGCACTCGCTCCGGCCAAAAATTTCCTGCCGGAAACGGGCCGCTGAGATCGAATCATCGGCAGCCACCCGGGACACCCGGGGAAACAGCGACAGAAAAGCGTCGGTCAGCAATTCATCACGACCATTGATAAAGGTTAAAGCCGGACCTTCCCCGTTAACCGCCGGGGTTAATTTTTCCTGCAGAATTTTATAGGCTTCATCCCAGGAGATATCGAGCCATTTACCTTCACCCCGCTCACCGACCCGTTTCCGGGGCTTTAAAACCCGATCAAAATCATAGAGCCGGTCAAGCTGTCCATAGGCCTTGGCGCAGAGCTTGCCGCCGGCTATCGGATGTTCCTGATTCCCGAGCAGCATTACCACCCGGTCACCTTCACGATAGGAGGTAATCCCGCAATGATTATCACAGAGAGAACAGGTAGTCGGACGGGGATTGCGATGTTTCCGAGTGATTTTCGCCGGCTGCTCATTCCAGGGTTTACGCTCTTTCTGCGCCAATTTTAAAGGATTCGGCAAGGCCAGAGCCGCACCGCTCCAGGCTCCAAGATGGATGAATTTTCTTCGATCAACTTTCACGTAATTCTCCTGATTTACCCTACATCAATGGTAACGCTTGACCGCCATAAACCGTGACGATCCGCATCGCCAGAATTCCAATCATATTCATGACTGCAGCCAACACCAGTAAAAAGTAGCTATTGCGCAGTTTGGGAACCATCACAATAATCAACGGGATAATCTTGCCAATCAGATTTTCCATGACCACAAATCCGAATGCCATCTTGCCGAAAAGCATGAAATGAGCAACTTCCTGACCCTCCTGCCCGGAATAGAGCAGGATACTGTAGTCACAGAAAACCAGAAAGAGGTCGACGACCAGCAGCCAGCCCAGAATTTTGGCGAGACCGTCAATAATTTCGCGATTGATCTTTTTCTCTTTGGTAAAAAACCGGTCTCGAATCATAATCATCAGAATCATCATCGAGATCCCGGAAACCATCGCCGAGAACAGAAAAACAATCGGCATTAAAGCGGTATTCCAGTAATCGCGGGCTATGCCCAGAGCTAGAATCCAGCCGGTATAACCATGCACCGCCAAAGCCAGCGGAATCCCGAGCAGGCCGAAAAATTTTGTCCACTTCTTATTATCCTTGAACATAAATATGCCGTAAATTATCGAGTTCAAGGGATAAAGAACCAGGAGAAAGGCCCCGTATGAAATCGCTGACAGCGGATTGAGATAGACAAAGTTATGCCAGAGCGATTTAACCGGCCAGGCCACCTGCATCAACAGAAACTGCGGCGCCAACATCAACAGCAGCACCGCGGTAACCACTCCCATCTTACTGGCCGGCTTGTATTTCTCCATACCGAACCCGTAGGAAAGGGTAGAAATCATAAAAGAACCGGCACTAAGTCCTGTCAGATAAAAATAGTAGGAGATCAGAAAGCCTAAGCTCGTCTGATAGTGCACATCATAGACTATTTGTCCCATACGAGCTCTACCTCCCGTTTTATTTCCATAGTTGCTTGATCAAGGCCGATATAGTAGACCCGCGGCTCAGTCCCCATTTCCGGCTTTAAGGTTTGCACCGGTTTTCTGGCGACCAGCTGCGCGACTTCGGAATCAGCATCGTGGAGATCGCCGAAGATCCGGGCTGAGGTCGGACAGGCCTCAACGCAGGCCGGTTTAAGGCCTTCATCGACCCGGAAATGACAGAAATCACATTTATCAAGAATCCCTTTCTGCGGATGCAGATAACGAACTTCATAGGGGCAGGCCGACATACAGTAACGACAGCCGACACAGAGGTGCGGATCGACCATGACAATCCCGTCTTCACGCTGGAATGAAGCATGAACCGGACAGACTTTAACGCAGACCGGGTCTTCACAATGGTTACAGAGGGTCGGTCGGAATGAGCGCACAACATTCGGATACCGGCCTTTTTCAATCTCCTTGACCCAACTGCGCCAGATCCCTAAAGGCACGTCATTCTGCTCCTTGCAGGTAATCTCACAGGTATGACAACCTATACATTTATCGAGATCAATCACCATTCCCCAACGAGGTCGGTGTTTATCTCCGGATTTTGCGGTTTCATGCGAATTGGACATAGTTACTATTCCTCGCCCCCTTCTTCTTTACGGTAATATTCGGCCGCAGCCTTAAGGATATAAAACAGAAGTCCGACCAGCGCCGTCAAAGCCAAAACTATTAACAAGGCCCCATACAAATTGCGCGCGCACCAGACTGAATACTGCGTTTCAGGGTTGGGATAAAGATGAAACGGACCCAAGCTAAACAGCGACACCGGCTTAACCTTTTTCGATGTATCATGGCAGCGGCCGCAGGGCGCATCATTAACCTTTTTGCCGTGCACGGCATTCCCCTGATGACAGTCAATACAGTTGCCCCGGTCGTAATCAAAGCTTAGATCACCTTTGCGGTGGGCTTCCAGACGGAAGGCCGCGAGCCGTTCAAGCATCGTCTTCAGCTGACGTTCCTGGTGACAGGCGCCGCAGGTGGCGGTCAAATTGGCGCGGTTAACCGAGGATTTAATATTTTTAGGGCCGTAAATATAGTGCCGGGTATGACAGTTATAACAGTTGGGAGCATTCTTTTTCCCGGCCAGCAGGGCTTGGCCGTGCTTACTCTCATAATAGCTGCCGCCGACCATTTTACGCTTGGGAATCTTGATCTTCTTCTTTTTCAGCCTATCCCGCGCGCCATAAGGAAAAAGCCCCTTGATTTTTGAGTGACAGGCAAGACAGTTAACTTTTTGAAAACCGCTGCGACAGTGACGAGTGGCGGCCGCGTCTTCATGACAGTCGATACATTCAAGTTTCTGCCCATGCAGGGTTTTCTTGAACTCATCATATTCTATATGCAGATTTGCCGGGGAGCCATCCAGCCGGCCCGCCATCAGATGCCGCTCTTTATGACATTTGATACACTCCTTATTCGTCCGCGGTTTCGGCACTTCCACCGGAATCGGCAGCAGACCATCGTAGCTCTCAATCCGAGTCTGCACTTCATGATGATTTTTTCCATTATAACTCGCATTGATATGCCCCTCATTGGCCTGAGCATAAGTTCCGAAGAACAAGCCGAACAACAGCCCGAAGAGGCACAATCCCTTGGTAACGCTGCCACCTGCCGCAGGAAAAAATTGTTTTTCAGACATCCTAAACATCCCCATCCTCCAGGGCTTCAGCAACCAGCTCAACCACATCTTTAACTTTGACATCATCTTCCCGATTATGAAATTTAAGGCCATCCTCAAACATAACCATACAGAAAGGACAGGCCGTAACCGCAACTTCAGGATCAGTTTCCAGGGCCTGAGCTACCCGGGTATCATTAATTTTGCCGCTCCCCAGATCCTCTTCCATCCACATCCGGCCGCCACCGGCGCCACAGCAGAAGCCCCGCTTCCGGTTACGCTCCATCTCGGCCAGTTCAAGACCGGGCAACTCCTGTAAAATATCCCGGGGCTGAGCGTAAATATCATTATAGCGCCCGAGATAACAGGAATCATGATAAACCGCCCGTCTGGCCAGAGGCCGGTTTATGGTAATACGCCCTTCATCCAGCAGTTGTTTGATAAGTTCGGTATGGTGAATAACATTATAATCTCCGCCGAGCTGTTTATAATCTTTTTTCAAAGTATTATAACCGTGCGGACACATAACGATAATATTTTTGACCCCGTAGCCGTTCAAAGTTTCGATATTTTCCATCGCCAGCATCTGATAGAGATATTCATTCCCCATTTTGCGGGCCGAGTCGCCACAGCATTTCTCTTCCTTACCAAGAATCGAGAAACTGACGCCGGCCGCCTGCAAAACTTTAACCAATGCCGCGCTAACCTTTTTATAACGATCATCAAAGGAGCCGGAACAACCAACCCAGAGGAGATAATCGACATCAGGGTTTTCCGCCATCGTCGTTACCCCGGCAACCTCTTTGGCCCAGTTGCCGCGATCAGCCCAGCCCAGGCCCCAGGGGTTGCTGTTATTCTCAAAATTTTTGAAGACCAGCTGCACCTCCGAAGGAAAGCTGCTCTCCATCAAAACCAGATTACGCCGTAAATCGACTACCTTATCGATGTGTTCGACATACATCGGACAAACTTCCATACAGGCGCGGCAGGTTGTGCAGGACCAGATCTGATCATCGCTGAGATAGCCGCCGAACAACGGTTTTTCATCATCGGGCAGGCCCCAGGTTATATCCTCCCCGCTCGCCCGGCAGCGGGCAATCCGTTTACTCTTGTCATAAAGACATTCGCGGATATCCTGCACCAGTTTTTTCGGGGTCAAAGGTTTCCCGGTCAGATAAGCCGGGCAGTTATCCTGACAGCGGCCGCAGCGGATACAGGCATCGGAATCCATCAACTGCTTCCAGGTGAACTGATATACATGCGCGACCCCGAAAGTTTCGGAATTTTCTATATCAAGCAGGCTGACCACCCCTTTCGGCTTGGTCGAGCGATAATAATTATTGAGAACACCTGAAATAACATGGAAGAGTTTGGTATAAGGCATGGTCGCGATGAGCAACATGACGGCATAGAAATGAATCCGCCAGACAACGGCAATGGTTTCGGCATTAACCTTTTGGCTGAAAGGGGCAAAAATCGTCGCGAAAACCGAACCGATCGGCGCAAACCAGCTTCCCCCGGGAGTGGTAATCACCAGCCGCAGCCCTTCAACCGCAAAGCCGCTGACGAAAATAAATAAAAGCCAGAGTAAAAGCAGGCCGTCCTGATTACCATCTTCATCAAGCCGGTCCGGCATAAGTCCGTAACGACGGTAAACCGCCATCAATATACCAACCAGGGCCAAACCACCGACACAGTCCAAAGCCAGCGAAACCCCGCCGGCCGCCGCCGGACTCAAGGTCGCAACATGTAACTGGGCAAAGACAACAAAAACAAAAGGAATGAAAAAACCGAAAAAGATAAAGAGATGCATAAAACCGGGCAGATTTTCTTCCAGAATCCGGTCATGCCCGACCACCGATGCGAACATGGCGGCGAAACGTTTACCCGCGCTCCCAGCCCGGACTTCGGGCTCTCCCAGCCGCCAGCGGGCAATCTTTCGGGCACTGCCAAAAAGCAAGGCCACCAAACTTAAGCCGATGATCAAGACATCAAAAGAATTCAGCATAACTTTATACTTCCTCTTACTTCTTCAGATACAATTTCAAGCCTGAGCCTGGCAGCATCCAGAACCTAAACTTGTTTTTCCACCCCACGAAACTAATGCGGGAACAAATCCCGCAACCCAATCGGCCCTTTTCGGTCCGTACCCAGGAGTACTTCCACTGGTCGCAAAAATGAAAACCTGCAATTTTACGACACCTGTGATAAAAAAAATGAATCAGCAATCATTTTTTAAGTGAGCTTGTTAACATAAGCACGAGACCTTTGTCAAGAGCCAATTTACATAATTCACACAAAAAAAGCAGACCTTGAAAGCCCGCTTTTAAAATGCAATATCCTTATATTTTTTAATATGTTGACCTGCAATCAGCCAGTTAACTGGCTAGTTGACACGAATAACCGCGCATAACCGGCAAGCTGACACAAATAACTGTTCAGATCATTTCACAGTTTTCAGTTCAAGTTTAACCGGTAAAGCAATAAATC
The DNA here is from genome assembly GCA_015486505.1 of Pseudomonadota bacterium. Lineage (GTDB taxonomy): Bacteria > Desulfobacterota > Anaeroferrophillalia > Anaeroferrophillales > Tharpellaceae > Tharpella. The sequence continues at coordinate 8,495 of WFRP01000331.1, forward strand.
ACCCTGCCGTTAAAAAAAAGCCCATATTTACGTTCAACTCCTTTGCTATGCTCAATCAGCCGATTCACCGACATCAGCTAACGCGGTTGCCGCCGCGTTAGCCTGTGAGAATTTGGCAGCCGCCTCCTTATCAAGCTTAAAACGCATCACGATTTCTTTCAAACGCGCACTTAACCCATTCAGATCTCCGGCATTACCATTGACCTGCGCACTACTCTCCGTAAGTTCACCGGCCATGGAACTGACCTCGGAGATATCTGCTGAAATCTCACCGGCAACCGCAGTACTTTGCGATATATTATCATTGATTTCCGCGAGTCCCTGCGAAGCCTGGGCAACATTCCCGGCAATCTCGCGGGTAGTTACCGACTGCTCTTCAATTGCCGCCGCCACTGTAGTCACCAACTCACTAACCTCTTCAATAACCTTGGTCACCGCGCGAATTTCGTCAACCGTGGCCCCGGTTGAGCCCTGGATTTCACTGATGATTTTTCGAATATCCAGGGTCGCTTCGGCAGTCTGCCGGGCGAGTTCTTTAATTTCGTTAGCAACTACCGCGAAACCCTTGCCCGCTTCACCAGCCCGGGCCGCCTCAATCGTGGCATTCAGGGCAAGCAGGTTGGTCTGTTCCGAAATCTCACTGATAACCGCAGTTACCTTGCCGACCTCTTCCGCCGAACGTCCGAGTTCATCGATCTTGATTGACGCCTGGCGGGCCCGTTCAACCGCAGCCTGACTTATAGAGCGGGTCTGTTCCGTATTCTGAGCAATCTCGCCGACGGTCGAAGTCATCTCTTCGGCCGCCGCCGCCACCATATTGACGTTATTGGCAGCAGTTTCGGATGCGGTTGCAACCGAATTCATATTAACACTCATCTCTTCAGCCGCCGCGGCCACAGTATTACTCTTGGACGAAGCATTACCGGATGCATCTTTAAGCCGTTCGGAAACCGCGCCTAATTCGGTTGCAGAGAGCGCCAGAGACTCAACCCCGCTGAAGATATCACCGGCAATTTTTATAAGTCCGTCCCTGGTCTGACCCAAGGCTTCGAGCATACTCCCCGAACGGGCATCGGCGGCAATTTTAACCCGCAGATCACCATCGGCAATTTTTTTAAGTATTTCACTCATATCCTCGGGCTCGCCCCCCATAACCCGGGCAAAACCGGAACGAACCCAGAAAAGAACCGCCAGGGTAATTAATAATCCGAGAACGGCAATAACCATCACCAGAGTCAGGGTTTGCGACTCTTTCTTATTGGCTCTTTGCGTTGACTCCGCAGCAATTTTCAGCAAGGCTCCTTCCAGTTTGCCAAAAACTTGCAAAACCTCATTCATAGCCGGCAGGGTCAACATGTTAAAATCATCCTTGGCTCCATCCAGGTCTTCAGCCTCAGTCAGATTGGCGTTAATATCTATAATCGAATGATGGAGCCGGGCATGCGGTTCCTCCAGATTTTTCAGAAGTGATCCCAATTCCGGATAACGGGTTTCCAATGCCCGGCGCTCAGGTCCATAAAGCCATTTTCCGAGGGCACATTTATGGTCATCGGCTCCAACATCGACCCTGATTCCGGGCTGATAGGGCTGCGTCAAGGTTTCAGTTACTTTTTCAGCCCACTTATGATGATCAATCTCCAGGGTTTTGAGTTGCGAGACCAATTCAGCCGCAGTTGCGGCTTCTTCGGCTTTTTTGAGCATACTTTTTACCCCAAAATACGTAATCCCGCCGGAGACCACCAGTAACCCACCAAGAACAAGCAAACCTATAAGAATCTGCCGACTTAACTTTAACCGCATTGCACTCTCCTTAAATTTTCAGCTTGAACGATACTCTATACTTGAACTTTTGGCCCGATGTAAATTAGTGCCTTACAGGTTATTTTCTTGTTTTAAAACAAGAAAATGTTCTGATAAGAGCACTTATTTGCGACCATCGGAAGTGCCCCTGGGTACGGGCCGAAAAGGCCGGATTGGGTTGCGGGATCTGTTCCCGCATCAGACAAAATAAATATGATATACAGCAATCTTTTTTTCTTATCATACAAAACATTATATTTCCACCATTTTATTTACCAACTTTCTGAGTCAGTTTAACTGATTGATACTTTTTGCAAAAATCATTCTGTTAGCGGTTTTTCTCTGCATCCTGGCCTCCTGAGGGAGACAAAAACAGTGGCCCCACCAAGACGCCAAAGCGCAGAAAAAAAAGGACAAAATAAAATCATTCAACCTTGGGTTTTCCCGACCTCCTGGTGAAAGAGTAAAAGCGATTATTCCACCAAGATGACGGGAGGCCTAACATATTTACACGTCCCGCCAAGTTTTGAACATTGACAAAAATCTTTCTCCGGATTTCGAAGTTGACAACTATGCTTTAATCGATTAAAGGGACTGGCGGCTTGACAATTTTTTTTGCTATTGATTGACAGTTAACGTAAAGTGTAAATAAGCGAACAGATTTTTTAAGATTTTCAAGGAGAAAAACCATGTCGACTCCCCTCTGGCGGCCCTCGCCTGAACGGATTAAAAACTCCAACCTGACTGATTTAATGGCCCGCCTGAAAGAGGAGAAGGGCCTGGATTTTGGCTCTTACGACGAACTCTACCAGTGGTCGACTACTGAACGTGAAGCCTTCTGGGAGAGTGTCTGGGAGTATGGCGGAATTATTTTCAGCCAAAGTTACGATGAAGTTCTGCTTGACGGCGACAAGATGCCGGGCGCGAAATGGTTCACCGGGGCCCGGCTCAATTTCGCCGAAAACCTGCTCCGTTTCCGGGACGAGCAGGAAGCGCTGGTTTTCAAGGGGGAAAACCAGGATGCAATTCGTATAACTTACGCCGAACTCTATAACCAGGTGGCCAAACTCGCCAAATCACTGCGTCAAGCCGGGGTTAAATCCGGCGACCGGGTCGCGGGTTTTGTCCCCAATATGATCGAAACCGTTATCGCCATGCTCGCGGCAACCAGCATCGGCGCCATCTGGTCCTCCTGCTCACCCGATTTCGGCATCAAGGGGGTGCTCGACCGTTTCGGCCAGATTGAACCGAAAATCCTGTTCACCGCCAACGGCTATTCCTACAACGGCAAAGGGTTCAGCTCACTCGAAAAAATCAGTGAAATCTTAGGCTCACTGCCGACAATTGAAAAAGTCATCGTCATCCCCTACACTAAAGAGCGGGCCGATATCAGCGGCATCAAGAATGGAATCCATCTGCAGGATTTTATGAGCTCGGAAGAAGGCCTCGAAATCGAATTCGAACAGCTCCCATTCGACCACCCGCTCTATATAATGTATTCCTCCGGCACCACGGGCACGCCTAAATGTATCGTCCACGGCGCCGGCGGCACCCTGATTCAACACCTGAAAGAGCATATCTTCCATGTTGACCTGAAACGTGAAGACCGGATCTACTATTTCACCACCTGCGGCTGGATGATGTGGAACTGGCTAGTCTCGGCCCTGGCCGTCGGCGCCACCGCGATTCTCTTCGACGGCTCACCCTTCTACCCGGATACCGGCGCCACCTTCAAACTGGCCGAAGATGAGAAGATCACGGTTTTCGGCACCAGCGCCAAATTCTTCGCTTACATTCAGCAGGATGGTCTGCTCCCGAAAGAGAAATACAATCTCGATTCAATCAAAACCTTCTGCTCCACCGGTTCGCCGCTCTCAGCGGAAAGTTTTGAATATGTCTACCGTGACCTCAAGGCCGATGTCAATCTGGCCTCGATCTCCGGCGGCACCGATATCATCTCCTGTTTTGCCCTGGGCTGCCCGATCCTGCCGGTCTACATTGAAGAGCTGCAGTGCCGCGGCCTCGGTATGAAGGTTGAGGCTTTCGATGATTTCGGCAAACCGGTCTTTAAGGAGAAAGGCGAGTTAGTCTGCACCGCAGCCTTCCCCTCAATGCCGATCTATTTCTGGAACGACCCGGAAGGCAAAAAATACCACAACGCCTATTTTGACACCTATAAAAATATCTGGTGCCACGGTGACTATGTCATGATCACCGAGCATAACGGGGTCATCATCTACGGCCGCTCCGATGCCACCCTAAACCCCGGCGGCGTCCGCATCGGCACCGCGGAAATCTATCGCCAGGTCGAAACCATTCCCGAGATTAAAGACAGTGTCGTCATCGGCCAGGAGTGGGACGGCAATGATGTTCGGGTGGTACTTTTTGTCGTGCTTGAAGATGGCGTTGAACTGACCCCGGAATTTGAGAAACGGATCAAAACCACGATCCGCAAAAGCACGACCCCGCGCCACGTCCCGGCCAAAATTATCCCGGTTGCCGATATCCCCTACACCATCAGCGGCAAAAAGGTTGAACTGGCGGTCAAACGTATGGTTCATAACCTGCCGATCACCAACCGCGACGCTCTGACCAACCCCGAAGCCCTGGAAAACTTCAAGGATCTTGAGGCCTTAAAAAGCTGACCGGGCGTTGCTTTTTTATTTATCTGAACCCCGCGGCTACTTTGGCATCAAGCAGTCAACTCATCCCTTACGGCTTTTCCCAGTTGGCTGATTGTATAGGGTTTGCTCAGGAATTGTTTGACGCCGAGTTTTTTTGCTTTTTCAATTAGCTCCGGCTCGGCATATCCGCTGACAATTATGACTTTTTGGTCGGGATATTTTTGTAATATTTTCCTGTAGGTCGTCAGCCCGTTTATGCCTGAACCCATTAACATATCCAAAATAATCAATGGGGTGGGATTGTTGAAAAGATATTGTATTGCTTTTTCACCTGACGCTGCGCTGGTCGGCTCATAGTTTAAGTTTCTGAGAATTTCACAAGCTATTTCCCGCTGATGCTTATCATCATCGACGACAAGAACCGGTTGCCGGTCTCCCAGAAAATCTGCAATGCCAATTTCAGCTGTTGGCGGCGTTATATCTTTTTCATTTGTCGCGGGAAAGTATAAATCAAACGATGTTCCCTGATTATTACTTTGCACCGTTATCTCTCCATTATGGTCCTGGATAGTATTCCAGACAAGGGCAAGGCCCAGGCCGGTTCCGCTTCTGCCCATTTTCTTTTTCGTGTAGAAAGGTTCAAAGATGTGGGTTATGTCTTCTTCCGCTATCCCGGGACCATCGTCTGTAATAGACAGGAAAATATAGTTACCTTTTTGCAGATTCAGATTTTTTTTGGGTTCTGTGATTTTAATATTTTCGGTTGTGAGCGTAATATTACCCTTTGACTCAATCGCTTCGGCGGCGTTGGTAATAAGATTCATCAGGCATTTGATGATATGAACCGGGGAGCAATTAAAATTTTCCAGATCCCGGGCAAGATTTTTATGGAATGTTACGTTGGGGTAGAGAGATGATAATTCGAAGAATTCAGGGGATTGAAAATAGGTATTAATAACGGTATTTAAGTTGGTGGTTTCCTGTTGAATAATGCCGCCCCGGGAGATGGTCAACAGATCAGAAACGATATGCGCCGCTCTCAGCCCGGCATCTTTTATCTTTTTAATCTTTCTTACTATTTCGTGATCATCTGGGGGAATCTTTAGCAATATAACTTCAGGATAGGCAATAATACCGGAAAGAATATTATTCAAATCATGAGCTACACCTCCTGCCATCATCCCAATCGCTTCCATTTTCTGGGCCGTATGGAGCTGTTTCAAAAGTTTTTGCTGTTCAAGATGATCTCTTTGGCTTTGCAGCTTTGACAGTCCGATATTCGCAACCGTTGTGGCCAGGTGAGACAAAAAAGACAACATTGCTCTAAAAGTTTCCTCGTTGACAACCGGCACTTCTGATACTGCAGCAAGATAAGCCTGCTCGTCATAGCCATATTGTCTTGCCTGTTTTTTGAAACGATTGATGTCGGGTGCTTCAAAAAAGATCTGTCCGGTTGCCAGATTGGCGAGATGCCTGCCTTCAATGATGATTGGAGTACAGCCGTCAACCAGACCATTCTGACAATGGTGAATCCTTATTTCTTCAGGATTCTCCAAGCCCTCCGTTAAAATCCTGCCACTCAATTTGCAAATTTTAACTGATTCGGAATTTGCTCGATGAAACTTGACACAAACACTCCGCCAGCCTGTAGCTATCAGTATCTCGCTAGCTGTCGCATCAACCAGACCGGTGGTAAATCCTGTGGCCGCTGAAAAAGATTCAAACAATTTTTTTAATTCATCGATATCGACAATGTCTCGTATTGAATCAATTTGATTTACCATCTGTCTTCCTTTTTCCCAGGATTTTTTCAGCTTTCCGACTTCTGTCACCATCCTGATGCCCCGGCGTCTTTGCGGAAAAACTTGTTTTTTATCTCCCGCCGGTTTACAGCTCAGGCCACGACTACCCGGGCATCGACGATTGTGCCCTGGCCGGAGTTGAAGACCAGAGGGTTGATCTCGATTTCGGATATTTTCGGATAATCATTCAGTAAAGCCTGCAAGCGGGCCATAATTTGATACAAAAGCTCGAAATCGGCCCCGGCTTTGCCCCGGGCCCCGCGCAGGATGCGGCCGCCCCGCAACCTGTCGACCATAACGCTTACCATCTCACAAGTTAAAGGTCCAGGCATTATCTGAACATCTTCCATAATTTCGGCATAGATCCCGCCCATTCCCAGAAGAAAAACATCTCCGAATGATGGATCGCGCCGGGCGCCGACAATCATTTCAAAGTCTATGGCGACCTGTTTCTGAATCAAAACCCCGCAAAAACCGGAATCGGCCGCGAAACGCTCGAAGAGAAGCGCCCCGACATCAGCCAGGGTCTGCGGCTCGGCAATGCCGACAAGGATCGCGCCCGCGTCACTTTTATGGGTCATATTCGCGGCGACAGCTTTTAGAACCAGGGGAAAACCCAAGTCTTCAGCTTCTTCGAAAAGTGCCCGCGGGTGACGAACCAGGGCAAACGATGCCACCGGCAGACCGTACTCTTCCATCAGGGTCAGGGCCTGATCCGCGAAGAGCGCCCGGTCCCGGCGGGCGGCAACGTTAAGCCACTCAAAAAAGAGCGGTTGCGCAAGGCCGGTGACAACCGGCGGCAGCGGCGTGCCGGGGCTTTTCTGCGCTTTAAGATAACGCACCCGGCTTAAAGATACCTTGAGCGCCGCGATGGCGGCTTCCGGTTCGCTGAAAGCCGGAATTGAAATTTTTTCCATCAGTTCAGCTACCGCCTTGACACTGGAAAAGAGCACCAGGGTAATCGGTTTATCATACTGTTCTTGCAGAGATTCAACTTTCTGCACCAGGCGCAAGGTGGCGGCAAACTCACTCTCGACCTGAAAAATATGGTTCAAAACAACCCCGTCAACATCATCCCGGGCCAAAACCATTTCGAGAATGGTTATGTAGTAGTCAATATCAAATATATCGCCAAGATCGAGCGGATTGGTCAATTTGATTACCGCCGCCCGAAACTGCCGGGAAATTTTCTCCACCAGCTCCGGGCTCAAAGCCGGCAGGGTGAAACCGGCGGCGGCCGCAGCATCTACGGCCACAACGGCATGGCCGCCGGAGCGGGAAACCACCATCAAATTTTCCCCCCGCATGACCGGCAGCGAAAATGCCTTGGCGTAATTCATAAACCGGGCAAAGGAGTCAACCCGGAAAACCCCGAATTTCCGACAGGCGGCGCTGACCACAGCATCATCAACCGCAAGGGCCGCCGTATGCGACTGGGCAATTACCTGACTCTGCGGTGAAGTATTGGCTTTATGTAAAATGACCGGCTTTTCACAATCCGCCAGCGCCGCCATAAATTCCCGGCCGCGTTCCAGGCTTTCAAGATAAAGGCCGATAACTTTGGTATCAGCGTCCCGGGCGAGAAATTTGAGATAGTCAACCTCATCGAGCGAACTTTTATTACCCATACTGATGACCTTGGCCACGCCCAGGTTCTCTTTGCGGCCGAGGCCGATATAGGTTAAGGCGAGACCGCCGCTCTGGGAGATTACCGACAAGCCGCCCGGCAAAATTTCCGCCGGGCACAAACGCATAAACGGCAGGCAGAGGCCATTTATACGATTAACGATACTGATGCCGTTGGGGCCGACAAATTTAACCCCATAAGTTTGGGCAATGGTTTTTATCTCATCTTCAAGCCCGGCCCCGGCTGCGGAAAACTCACTGAAGCCGCCGCTCTCGATCACCATATTTTTTATATTTTTCCCGACACAAGCCCGCATTAAATCCGGCACCGCGGCCGCCGGGGTCAGAATCACCGCCAAATCAATATTGTCGGGCAGGGCCGTCATATCGGTATGGATTGGGTAACCGGCATAACTGCCACCCTTCTGCCCGAAAAGATAAAGCTTGCCCTGCCAGTCAAACTCAAGCAGATTGGCAACAATGTTCTGCGCCAGATTTTGCGGATTTTCGGAAACCCCGAGCACCAGAACCGATTGCGGATTAAATATTTTTTCCATAAACGTAACTATTCAGTCAAATTTTACCCCCCACCTTCTGGAGGGGGCGGGGGTGGTTTTTCGTAAGCGGTTGCGGAAACGATTTCGTTGTTTTTCGGAAGCGAGCGGGAGCCCATCAACATTGCAGCTGTTTGAGCGTAAGCGAGTTTTGCAGGGCGGGCGCAGCGAGCGTAAGGAAAAACAGAAATCTTAACGCCTGGCGGAGAAAAACCGCGCCCGACCCCGGATTCGGCTGAATAGTTACCCATAAACTTAAAGTTCCCTGTTTTCGCCGATAGATTCCAACTCTTCCCAGCGGGCGTAGAGTTCTTCGAGCTCTTTTTCAAGCTCTGCCAGCCGGGCTTTGGCGGCCGCGACCCGGCGGTTTTCACTTTTATAGAACTCAGGATCTGCCATATCGGCATAAATTTGCCGCTGCTCCTGCTCGAGGGTTTCGAGAACCGCGGGCAGTTTTTCGAGCTCGGCCTGCTCCTTGAAACTCAATTTTCGAGGCCGGGTGCTGCGGGGCTTCACTGTTTTTTTCGGTTTTGGAGCGGCTGCCGGTGCGCTCTTGACCGCCACCGGCGGCGGTAAACTCTGCTGGAGCCAGTCATCATAGCCGCCGGCGAAATCTTCAACCAGACCGTTTCCCGTAAAAACCAGAGTGCCGGTGACCACATTATTGATAAATTCCCGGTCGTGACTGACTAAAAGCAGGGTGCCCTTATACTCCGCCAGCAGTTCCTCGAGTAACTCCAGGGTCTCTATATCAAGGTCATTGGTCGGTTCATCAAGGATTAAGACATTAGCAGGACAGGTAAACAGGCGGGCCAGAAGCAGGCGGTTACGCTCGCCGCCGGAGAGGATTTTAACCGGGGACCGGGCCTTATCCGGAGTAAAAAGAAAATCTTTCAAGTAGCCGATCAGATGGCGGCGGCGGCCGTTGATTTCAATCGTATCATTGCCGTCACCAAGATTATCAAAAACGCTGCGTTCTTCATCAAGCTGCTCGCGCTGCTGGTCGAAATAGACAATTTCAAGGTTGCTGCCGAGTTTGACAACTCCGGATATCGGCTGCAATTCACCCAGAACAAGTTTCAGCAAGGTCGTTTTACCGGCCCCGTTGGGGCCGATAATCCCGATTTTATCACCTTTCAGAATTGTCGTCGTCAAATCTTTGATAATCGGTTTTCCGCCATAGGCGAAAGTGGCTTTTTCACAAACCGCCACCAGTTTGCCGGAAGTTTCGGCCCGGCTGATCTCCATCTGCACCTGACCGATTTTTTCGCGGCGCTGACTACGCTCACGGCGCAGCGCCAGCAGCGCCTTGACCCGGCCTTCATTCCGGGTACGCCTAGCTTTGATACCTTTACGAATCCAGGCCTCTTCCCGGGCCAGTTTCTTGTCAAAACGATCCTGATACTGCTCATCGGCATTGAGCATCTCGGCTTTACGCCGGAGATAATTTCTATAATCGCCGGGCCAGCTGGTAAGTTTCCCGGCTTCCAGATCAACAATCCGGGTTGCCAGTTTCTGCAATAATTTACGATCATGCGTAACAAAGAAAAGGGTTTGCGCACTGCTCAAGAGAAACTCTTCGAGCCAGACAATCGCATCAATATCGAGATGATTGGTCGGTTCATCGAGCAGTAAAAGATCAGGACCGGCAACCAGGGCCCGGGCCAATAAAACCCGCCGTTTAAGGCCGCCGGAAAGGGTAGCAACCGGGGTTTCACTGTCAAGTTTAAGCCGCTTCATTACCAGATCAACCCGCTGCTGGACCTGCCAGGCACCGGCAATCTCAATCTCTTCGGCCACCGCCGCCAGTTTTGCCAGGGCCGCGTCATCATTATTATTTTCAAGTTCAAACGCCGCCGCATGGTAACGGGCGAGAAGTTCAAGCAGATCACCAAGACCGCTGACGATGATATCGTAAACCGTACCATTTAAAGTCCGCGGAATCTCCTGGGTCAGCCGGGCGATCTTAACCCCCTCGCCGCGCAGCAGACGCCCGCTGTCCGGCAAAACTTCTCCCGCCAGAAGTTTCATCAAGGTCGATTTGCCGGTACCATTCCGGCCCACCAGACAAACCCGTTCGCCGGCCTCAATCTGGAGATTGATTTTATCAAGCAGCGGATCACCGCCGAAGCTTATTGATAAATCCTGTAAACATACTAACGCCATGCGTCCTCAGCGGGTTTGGGGCCCAAAGTTAAAAATGACTTGCAACAACTTGAAAATATGTGATTTTTTCTGTGTCCATCCGTGTTCATCTGTGGTTCAATTTAAAAAGCATAAACCTGCAGATGAACGCAGGTTAACACAGATTCAGTCTCTCTGCACCTTGGCGTCTCTGCGTCTCTGCGCGAGATAAAAGCAGTTTTCGCGCAGATGCGCCGGGGCGCAGAGAAAAGGCATACATTACTTGTATACTCAACTTTCTGACTTGATGTAAGTGGTAGTTTTTTACAGATTTTATTGTGTTTTTTGCAAATTATTTAATCATGTTACTCTTTGCACCCTAAAGGGCATAAACGCCTTTGCGCCTTTGCGTCTTTGCGGGATAACTGCTTTTTTGTCTCCCGCCAAGACGCAAAGATGCAAAGATGCAACTAAAAACCGCGGACAAATGATTTTATCAATAAATATCAGTTATTTAACCTAACTCAGAAAGTTGAGTTGCATAGATGTGACAGTGTTAGTGATCCGGGATGCTTCTAACCAGAAGACCCCAAAGACTTTTGCCGGCGGGGTCTTTGTTTTAACGATACGGTTGAGCTGTTAAAAACTCAGCAGTATTCAGCGCCGACTTTTTTGAAAATCGGCAGGGAACGCTCGATTGTGGCATCGTCGACACAATAGGAGAGCCGGAAATGGCCGGGGCCGCTGAAACCGCTGCCGGGCACCGCGAGAATTTTATGCTGCTGCAGAATCCGGACGAATTCAACGTCATCGGCAAGCGGACTTTTGGGAAAAAGATAGAACGCCCCTTGCGGTTTGACTAAATCAAAACCGGCATCAACCAGACCCTGATAGAGCCGGTCCCGCTTTTTCTGATAGATACCGACATCAACCGTAACCCCCTGCAGCCGCGCAACCAGCCGTTGCATAATGCCCGGCGCGTTAACGAAGCCTAAAATCCGGTTGCTGAAGAGAAAACCGTTGGCGAGCACTGTAAAATCATCCGCTTCGGGATGCAGCGCCAGATAGCCGATACGCTCACCGGCAAGCGAGAGCTCTTTCGAGTAGGAGTTGGCAATGATCGAATTTTTGTAAGCGGTAAAAATCGGCGGCACCACCAAACCATCGTAAACCAGTTTCCGGTAGGGTTCATCTGAAATCAGATAAATTATCCGGTTAAACTCCTGCGATTTTTCTTCCAGTAATTTACCCAATGCCGTAATCTGTTCCGCCGAGAAAATTACCCCGCTCGGATTATTCGGTGAATTAATCAGAACCGCCGCGGTTTTTTCATTGATAGCGTTAGCTATGGCCTCAAGATCAAGCGCGAAGTCTGAAGTCGGCTCCAGTTTGGACAAAACCCCGCCGTGGTTATTGACATAAAAATTATATTCGACAAAAAACGGGCTCGGTGAGATAACTTCGTCACCAGGATTCAGGATTGTTTTAAAAATCACGTTCAAAGCGCCGCCGGCCCCGGTCGTCATCACAACCCCCTGCGGCTTGACCTTAACCTTTTGCTCCTCACTTAACAAACCGGCGACCGCGGCCCGGGTTTCCGGAAACCCGGCATTCGGCATATAACCATACTTCATCGGCAGTGGTTCGCGAATAATTTTTACCAGTTCCTCTTCAACCTGAGGCGGGGCCGGGACATCGGGATTGCCTAAAGTAAAATCACAAATATGCTCAGCGCCGTATTGCGCCTTTAAAGCCGCACCCTCCTCAAACATTTTCCGTATCCAGGAGGATTTTTCCATAAAAAAAGCTATTTTTTCCGCGATTGCCATAATTTTCTATGCTCCATCTTTTAAGTAATGGTTTGTAGCTAATTGAATTTATTAAAATTTTATCTGTGTCTATCCGTGTCCATCTGTGGTTCAACAAAAAAATAGAAACCACAGATGAACGCAGATTAACACATATTTAGTGCCTTACAGGTTATTTTCTTGTTTTAAAACAAGAAAATGTTCTGATAAGAGCACTTATTTGCGGGCCGCAAGGCCCTGTTTGGGTTGCGGGATTTGTTCCCGCATTAGTGCCTTACAGGTTATTTTCTTGTTTTTTTCGACAGTTTTTCCAACTGTAAAACAAGAAAATGTTCTGATAAGAGTACTTATTTGCGACCAGAGGATTGCCCTTGGGTACGGGCCGCAGGACTCCGTTTAGGTTGCGGGGATTGTTCCCGCATTAGTTCCTCTCACGTTACTTGTATATATGTGGCCGCGATAGCGGTCTGGGATGCTTCTAAAACTTGTTTAATCGTATTTATCAAC
>WFRP01000332.1 GCA_015486505.1 Pseudomonadota bacterium
GCTCAAGAGTAAAATCCTTCACCCCTTTGAAGTTTTTTAACTCCAGCTTTAATAATTTCATACTCTCAATCCTCCATAATCAGGTTAATGTGCCCTTGTTCTTAACAGGTGCGGGAGGGGTTGTCAAGGAATTTTCTGTGAGAAAATAAAATATTTATTGACAGGGGTAAAAAAAAGAACTATACCTGTTAAAAAGGAGGTGATTTTATGACAAAATTTTTACAATGGCTGGAATTATATGGTCAGTCTCGGCTTGCAAAAGACCTTGGTTCATCCCGGCAATTAGTGAATAGCTGGGTAAAAGGGGACACTCGCCCCTCAGATCAAATGAAGGATAAGATCATTAAGTTATCGAACCATCTTTTAGATTATAACGATTTTTATAAGTGAGGGTAGGCTATGAATAATGGTTACGTCTGCCTTCACCGTAAAATAATGGATAACGACCTTTGGTTCCTAGACCCTTTTACAAGGGCGCAAGCCTGGGTGGATTTATTCTTAAACGCCAACTGGAAAGATAACGAAATGATTATTAGGGGTAATATTATCCCCATCAAAAGGGGCCAGTTAGGGTGGTCAGAATTGACTATGGCGAAGCGATGGCGCTGGAGCAGAGGCAAAGTCCGACGGTTTTTGTCGTATTTGGAAAAAAAGGAAAATATAGTACAACAGAAAGGGCATCTGACGACTATCATAACTATTTGTAATTATGAGGATTATCAACCCGACACAGAAAAAGAAGTACAGCAGATGGAACAGCAGACGGTACAACAGACGGACAACAGACGGACAACAGACGGTACACGACTTAATAAGGTTAAGAAAGATAAGAAGGAAAAGAATAAGACTGGGTTTATAAATAAACCCTGTTCGCCTACGGCAAACGATGTGGGCGAAAAACAACAACCGGAGCCCCCCTTCAAGAGGATTATCGATTACCTTAATGCAAAAATTGGGAGTCACTACAAACCATCTTCTGCAAAAAATAAGGCACTGATAAGTGCCAGATTCAACGAAGGGTTTACTGTTGAAAATTTTAAGATGGTGATCGACAAGAAAGTTGCCGAGTGGGGAGGGGATGAGAAATTTTGCAAATTTCTCCGGCCGGAAACTCTTTTCTCGAATAAGTTCGAGAGCTATCTGAACCAACCGGAGGTAGCAAAAGTTTTGCCGGGATGGAGTGACGCGGCGCAGGAGACCTACAGGAATAGTCGTGAACTTAAAGAAGAACTTTTTGGAGGTGGAAGGGATGGAACAGCGAGACTACGATAAGTTTGAAGAATATATGCTGGTACTCGGTGAAATTATCGGGGTAAAGGCTTCAAAAGGAAAACTTCACGCATTTTGGGTTGTTTTATCAAAATACCCTGCTGAAAAAGTCTTTGCCGGTTTTGAAAAAACGATTGTCCGGCCTAAACTCCTCAAATGGCCCGGCCCCGGTGATATTATTGAGACGTTTCAAGATGACATGGAAGCCCAAGCCCTGCAAGCGTGGGCGAAAGTCCAGTACGCAATCCGCAAAGCCGGGTCTTATCGCTCGGTTGTTTTCGACGACCCGGTTATCCATCACGCAATCAGTATCCAGGGCGGATGGAAACATCTCTGTAGCGAAATCACCGACGACGAAATGAAATTCTACAGGCCGCAATGGTTGAAAGCGTATCAAGCGTTTGCGAAAAAGCAAACCGAGGGTGCGTTACCGGCTCCGCCGCCGTTAACAGGGATAATAGAGATTGAAAATCAGACCCTTGCCCCTGAGCATATACCTGAGCCGATGATGATAACAGCGGCTAAAATTGATGCAGAGAATAGGGCGCTGAATAAACCGAAGACCCCGGCATTGACGGGTGGCGAGGGAGTTAATAGGGAAAATTCGAAAAACAATATGGCATTGGTTATGAGAGTAGCCAGCGGGGAGCTTTCAGCAGGGGAGGCCAACAAACTTTTCACGAAAGGAGAATGAGAATGAAACTATTAGCAATAGACCCCGGCCCTAACCAATCAGGATGGGTTGTCACCGACGGAACGGTAATCCCGGAAATTATAGATTTCGGGATTACCGAAACGGTTGACCTGGTTTCGATGATCGATGCCGCTGTAGTTTTTGGGAAACGGCGACCAGATGACTACTACATGGCAATCGAGACAGTAGCCAGTTACGGAATGGCTGTAGGAGAGTCAGTTTTTGAGACGTGCTTCCAGATCGGGAAACTCCTGCACGCTTTCGGCGGAGCGAGCGAAAAGAGCTGCACCAAAATTTACCGGAAAGATGTCAAAATATGCCTGTGCCACAATATGCGGGCGAAGGATAAAAATATCCGGCAGGCAATACTCGACCTGTATCCGAAAACCGGCGGCGGGAAAATCCCGCAGATCGGGGTGAAAAAACAGCCGGGGCCGCTGTTCGGGGTGTCTAGCCATGTTTGGGCGGCTATCGGAGTGGCGATTACCTGGGCGAATCAACGGAAAATTAAGGAGGTAACGAAATGATATTAGTCCAATCTAAATTTTTAGAGCGAAACATTGAAATCGTTGAGAAGGTTTTAAGTGGAAAAACTTTAGATTCTGTCGCAACTCAGTTTGATGTGACAAGACAAAGAGTGCGGCAAATAGTGTTTAGCACC
>WFRP01000333.1 GCA_015486505.1 Pseudomonadota bacterium
ATGAGGTGTGCTTTGAACTTTCCTGGAAAACAATGAAAGACTATTTAGAAAGCGAAGGATTTACGGTCAAGAGCCCCAAACAAACCATAAAACAGGCCTTTCAAATGGAAATAATAGAAAATGGTGAATTGTGGTTGTCGGCTTTGGAGGACAGAAATTTAACATCGCATATTTATGATGAGGCTGCAACAAATAATATTATTTCCAAAATAAGACAGGGTTATTTTACTATCATAGCGGATTTATACTCTTTTTTCAGAAAAGAAAATGAACAATAATTTTGGCATTTACGATAAAAGCTATACCCTTATCCTGGAAAGTCTTGCTAAATTTCCTGAAATTGAAATAGCCGTTATTTTTGGTTCGAGAGCTATGGGGAATTATAAAAAAGGCTCCGACATTGATATTGCTATTTTCGGCAACAATATTAGTTACCACACGACATCTCGTTTACATGGAGAACTCAACGATGATCTGCCAATTCCTTATTTTATTGATGTGGTTGACTACAACACAATTACTCTCAAAGAGCTCAAAAACCATATCATGAACCATGGTAAAACAATCTATGAAAAAACCTCTCAGTAAAGAAAAAAAATAGTGGCACACTTGAAAAAAACCTGGGAGAAATTCAGTTGTTAGCCCAAACCATCCCCCCCCCAATATGGACAGATAGTAATTTTGGTTGACAATTTGTCCATAAATGTTGTATTGACTGTTATCCTGTGTAACATTTTTGTTTTCTGTTGCTGGTAACTATTCAGCCAAATTTTACCCCCCCACCTTCTGGAGGGGGCGGGGGTGGTTTTTCGTAAGCGGTTGCGGAAACGATTTCGTTGTTTTTCCCAGCGAGCGGGAGCCCATTAGCATTGCAACTGTTTGAGCGTAGCGAGTTTGCAAGGCGGGCGAAGCGAGCGTAAGAAAAAACAGAAATCATAACGCCTAGCGGAGAAAAACCGCGCCCGACCCCGGATTCGGCTGAATAGTTACTGTTGCTGAAGGTTAATTCTAACTCAATGGATCGTCAGGCAAATGATAAACCGTAAACTGGGTCGCAAACTTAAAGAGCTGGCAGAAAAATACCCCTTTGTCACCCTGACCGGCCCCCGCCAATCCGGCAAAACCACACTGGTTCAAACCATCTTTGCCGACTATCAATATCTGTCATTAGAAGACCCGGACATCCGCCTCTATGCTGCGGAAGACCCGCGCGGTTTTTTACAGGAGTATCCGGGCCGGGTTATTTTAGATGAAGTTCAGCGGGTACCCGAAATTTTTTCCTATCTCCAGACCCATACCGACCGGCAGAATAAAAATGGACAATTTATTCTAACCGGCTCCCAACATTTTCTGTTAAGTGAAGGGATTTCCCAATCGCTGGCCGGTCGCACCGGGATTCTCCATCTGATGCCTCTGAGTATTGAAGAGATCGAACCAACTGCAACCGCTACGCTGGAAAATTTTCTGCTGCAAGGCGGTTACCCAAGATTGCACGTAAATAATCTTACCCCGGCGGATTTCTTCCCCAACTATACCGCGACCTACCTTGAACGTGACATCAGGCTGATTAAAAATATTGCCAGCCTTCCACTTTTTGAACGTTTTTTGCGTCTTTGCGCGGGCCGGGCCGGACAGCTGGTAAATTTTTCATCGTTGGCTGACGATGTCGGGATCAGCCATAATACGGTCAAATCCTGGTTGAATCTACTTGAAACAAGTTTTATTATCTTTCAACTCCAACCACATTACAAAAATTATAAAAAACGGCTGGTCAAAATGCCGAAACTCTATTTCTGGGATAGCGGATTACTCTGCTCACTCCTGGGTATTGAAACTGAAGAGCAGTTAAGATCGCACTTTATGCGAGGCAGCATCTTCGAATCCACAATTATTTCAGAACTTATTAAATACCGATACAATCGCGGACGCGGCAACAACTGTTATTTCTGGCGGGATCGCCACGGAAAAGAGATCGACTGTATTATTGAGAAAACAACCGAAAAGCTAATACCAGTTGAAATTAAATCAGGGAAAACCGTCTCCCCGGATTTCTTTAAAGAAATCGCTTACTGGCAAAGACTTGCCAAGAACACTGATGGCTATGTTATCTACGGCGGAGAACAGCGGCAAACCAGAAAGATGGCAACCGTTCTTCCCTGGCGAGAATGTTTACAGGTTTTTTCAGAATGATAGTGTGAGAATCTTATCCGGTCATCTACTTGCGGGAGCATTGTGCCCGCATTGGCACTCATAGCGAGCTATTTTAAAGGATCCTTAATTTTACCCTGACCCAATTCCCCCATGATAATTGCAAACAAAGAAAATAGATGCATTGCCATTCTCGGCACTCTGCCGCCCATACGGGCTTTGAGCAGTTACTGTTTTGAGTTAACCAAAGCCTTAGCGGCCCATTTCAGAATTGAATTCATCTCTTTCAAAAGCATCTATCCGGCATTTTTATACCCGGGCGGTGACTTAAAGGATGATAACACCTATCCGCCGATGAATCTGGAAACCGTACATATTCGTCGGCACCTGGCTTGGTACAACCCATTCAGCTGGTTTTACGAAGCACTTTTCACCAAAGCCTGTCTTCTCCATGCCCAGTGGTGGAGCCTGCCGCTGTTTCCGATCTACTTCACCATCAGCCTCATCTACAGATTGAAAGGAAAACCGGTTATCTTTACCGTTCACAACGTACTTCCTCATGATAAATCCCCGATCTACACAAATCTCTCCCGACTGCTTTTTCAATCTGGAAACCATTTTATTGTTCACACGGAGATCGGCCGGCAGCAGATGATTGAGCATTACAAAATTTCACCGGATAAACTCTCGGTCATTCCCCACGGGGATCTCGGTTTCCATGTCAACCATCGGGCCGACCGGCAAAAAATAAGAAAGGAGATGGGCCTCGGAGACCAAGAAAAAATCATTCTCCTATTTGGTGCAATTCGACCTTATAAAGGAATTGATGTAGCAATCAGGGCTCTACCCGAAATCATCGCCAAGATCCCGAATGCCCGCCTCATCATTGCCGGGAAACTCTGGGAAGAGTGGGAACCCTACGAACAATTGATAAAACAGCTCAAGCTTGAAGATCATGTAATTTTACACCTGGATTATATTCCCTCCAATCAAGTTTACAGGTTTTTCGAGGTTGCGGATCTGACAATTTTCCCCTATCGCCATTTTGACAGCCAAAGCGGCGTGGGGGCAACCGCCGTCTCTTTCATGAAACCGATGATTGTCAGTAATGTCGGCGGGCTGCCGGAGCTGGTTAAAGATGAAAAATTCATCGTTGAACCTGACAATGCTGAAGATTTAGCCGAAAAGATCGCCCTATGTTTGAATGATTCCATAATGCTGGAAGAGATGGCCCGGCAAACAAAAGTCATTTCGCAGCAGCTTTCATGGTTCGACATTGCGGAAAAAACCAGGATAGTATATAAAAAGGTTCTTGGAACCGAATGAGGTAGGGAAAAAACCCTTCTCAAACAACCTCCCGAACCAAAACCAACCACTATGTTTATAAAAGATGTCCTGCCTAAAATACCGCAATACCGACTGGCCCGGGCCAACCTGATCCGGCCGGCAATGCCCTTCAACCTCACGTTTTCGGTCACTAACGTCTGCCAGTCACGCTGCAAAACCTGTAATATCTGGGAGATTTACAAAAACAACCCGGAAAAACGTTCTGAAGAGCTGACACTCACCGAAATCACCAAAATCTTTCAATCCCTGGGCCATACCTATATTTTCAACGTCAGCGGCGGCGAGCCTTTTCTGCGACCGGACTTTGTCGGAATCATTGACGCGGCCTGCGAATATCTATCGCCCGCAGTAATTCACATCCCCACCAACGCTATTGCTGAACAGAAGATCATCGGCAAAACCAAAGAGATCATCCAGATATTAAAAACAAAATCGCCATCAACCAAACTGACCATTAAACCGAGTCTGGATCACATCGACACACAACACGATGAAATCCGCGGCATTCCCGGCAATTTCGCCAAGGTCATGCGTGTTTTTGATCAACTCAAAGCCTTAAAACCGGAATTTGCCAATCTCCATGTCGAACTTGGTACCGTCATCTCGCAATGGAATGTGGATGACATTGAGGAGATCGCGGCTTTCATCAGCCAACTCGACACCGACAGCTACCGGAACGAAATCGCCGAACAGCGCTCGGAGATGCTCAACCTGGACAACGCCCTTACTCCGCAACCGGAGCAGTATAAAAAAGCGATAAACTTTTTTGTTGAAAATATCAGACAAAACATGAAAAACCGGCGCTGGTTCAACCGGATAACCAATGCTTTCCGCCTGGAGTACTACAATCTGGCCATCCGCATAATGGAGGCCGAAACCCAGGTTATCCCCTGCTATGCCGGTATCACCAATGCCCATTTAACCCCCTATGGCGACATCTGGGCCTGCTGTACCCTGGGATATGACAAACCGATGGGCAACCTCCGTGAACATAATTATGATTTCAAACAATTGTGGCACAGCCCCCGGGCCCATGAAGTTCGCTCTTACATCAAGGCAGGAAATTGCCACTGTCCCATGGCCAACCAGATGTACTCCAACATCCTGATGCACGGCCCGTCACTCTTTCGGGTGCTTTACAATATCGCCATAAGTGGATAATCTTTATCACAAAGTAACTATTCAGCTAACCCGTAAATTCAGCAAAATTCGATGCTTTTCTATTCACGCTGAATAGTTACATTACAAAAAAGGAACTCTCCATTGAAATACCTGATTACCGGGGCTACCGGTTTTATCGGCCCCTACCTGCTGGAACGGCTTATATCCCAAGGGCATACCTGCCGCTGCCTGGTCCGACCGGACAGCGAAATCAAAATCACTAAACATCCGGCAATCGAGATAGTAACCGGAGATATCACTCAACTCGAAACCCTGGCCGGAATCGGCGCAGGCATGGATTATCTGCTCCATCTGGCCACTCTGGGACACATGAACAATTTCACCTTCACCGAAGAGATGTTCGAAACCATTAATGTTGCCGGTACGCGAAACATTATGGAAGAAGCCCTAAAGTCAGGAATCAAAAAGATAGTTCACTGCAGTTCGATGGCCGCCATGGGAATCTGCAGCGACCTGCCAGCCACCGAAGAGAGTACCTGTAATCCGCATCACGCTTACGGCCGCAGTAAACGAAAAGCGGAAAAAACCGTACAAACCATGGTTGCCGACCAGAAACTCCCGGCCGCAATTGTCAGGTTCTCCATGGTTTACGGCCCCGGCGACCCCCGCGACATCCTGAAATTAACCCGCATGGCTAAACGCGGTACGTTCCCGCAGATCGGCAGCCGGCCCAAGCTGACCCCGCTGATCCATGTCGAAGACGCGGTCTCCGGCCTGCTGCTGGCGGCCGATCATGGCCGGGCCGGAGAAATCTACCTGCTGACCAATAAAAAATCCGAACCTTTCGACAAAATCCGCAAAATCATCCAGGAGGCCCTCGGCACCAGACGCCCCACCATCCATATACCGGAATTTTTAGCCCTGGCCCTGGCAACATTAATAGAAAAAAGCTGTTCACTAATCGGCAAAACTCCACCGGTAGCCAGAAGAAATATCGAATCGACCCTGGCCGACCGGGTGTTTTCCATTGAAAAAGCGCAAAAGGAGTTGGGTTTTGCACCCGAAATTGACCCGGCAGACGGCCTGCGGGAAACCGTATTGTGGTATAAAGAGAAGAGATGGATATAAAAATGGTTGAAAATAAAAGAAAAGAAGTTGAAGTTTTCGGGGTTACTTAACCAAAATGAAACATCTATTGCAACAAAAAGAAAATCAAACGTTGGAATTCAAAACCTCTTTCGGCCGGGAAGCCATAGAGACGCTGGTTGCCTTTGCTAACACCAAAGGCGGCAAACTCTATATCGGCATCAACAATATACCTGAAGTTGTAGGAGTCTCTATATCCAACGAAAGCCCGCAACAGTGGATAAATCAGATCAAATCCGTCACTTCACCTTCGATTGTACCGGATGCCGAAATTCTGGAATACCAGGGCAAGCAAATAGTGCTTTTCAAGATCCCCGCCTATCCGGTAAAACCTGTCAGCATGAAAGGTAAATATTTTATTCGCAAACACGCCTCCAACCATTTGATGAATCTTGAAGAAATTGCCAATGAACACTTAAAAACCATCAACCGCAGCTGGGACTTTGCCAAAGACATCAACCACTCAATCAGGGATATATCTCTTGAAAAAGTAACCCAATTCGTAGAGATGAGCAACACTATACGTGATTACCCGATTACCGATGACCCTCTGACTGTATTAAGAAAATTCGAGCTCATACGCGACCAAAGCATCACCTTTGGCTGTTTTCTTCTCTTTTGCACAGAACCCGGTCTGTCAACAACAATTGATGCCGGAAGATTTGATTCCGAAACTATTATCCGCGACAACCTGACCATTCGTGACGATCTCTTCTCGGAACTTGAAATTGTCCTGACATTTATACGCAAACACATCAGCAAGTATTTCGTTATCACCGGTAAAGCTCAGCGTGACGAAGTCTGGGAGTATCCACTTGATGCTGTGAGAGAAATTGTACTTAA
>WFRP01000334.1 GCA_015486505.1 Pseudomonadota bacterium
CCCCATGTGTTAGGGTAGTTGTCGTAGATTTTCGTAGAGTAATCTTTTTTGAGAATAGTTTACGGCATCTTGTCGGGCCAGATGATCAAGTTCAAGAATATCGCCTATCGTACTTTTCATCTTTTGACCTCCATTCTGACGACTCCTTTTACAAAATGAAAGTCATTTTGCCATATGGGTTGTCGCACTGATCGTTTAAAATTGCTTGCGCGTCGTCGCTGGTAAATGGGGAAGCCTCTCTCGGAACGTTCTTACTTTCTTGTACCAAATCACAGCCGCTACTATGATTCAAATATTTAAAAAGGGTTTAAAACTGCTACGCCGGTTGGTATGAAATGGCGTTCATTTCGAGTGACTACTGACAAACCGTGTTCCAGGGCAGTTGCTGCTATGAGGAGGTCAGCGCCGGGGTTGCCAATTTGAGCGCTTAACTCGCCCCAACGTCGAGCGATGTTTATACTGATTGGCAGGATTCTGTCAGCATAGTGCAACAAAATACCATCCAGCCATACTGCCAGGGTTTGTGAGAACTCAACATTGATCTTTTTTTGTTGTATGATGCCGCGTTCTATTTCACCAATAGTAACTACGCTGAGAAAAATGTCTACTTCGCGGACCGAGTGAAACCACTCGATAACGCTCTTTGTCCGGTTTTTTCTCCCCAATTCTGAAAGTACTACGGTATCTATAAGGTAACTCATAAATCCAGATCTCTCAATGGGGCGTTAATTCTTTCGATTTCAGTGTCTGATTGAGGGATGGAAAGTAGATAGTCGGCAAAATTTGGTTGTTGTCTACGCGATGTAGATATATAATCCTGATAATTTTTCATTGAGATTACTACGACAGCGGGGATACCATGTTTTGTTACAAGTTGCGGTTGTCCTTGTTGTGCCTCGCTCACAAGTGCGCTAAAACGATTTTTTGCATCATGAAGTGTCCATTTTGTTTGTTCCATTTTTTCACCTCACTGTCGTTGATTAATTATTATATCTAGATTTAGTGTCTAGATATAATAATTAATCCTAAAATCGAAGTCAACCTGTTTTTTTATTATGCTTAACCTTATTTTTGTTCATTCCCCTCTCTCCTGCAAAGGTTTTGATATGTATCTGGCCAAAATTTTAACCGTTTTAAAAGGGCTGTTTTTTTCGACAGTTTTTTCCAACTATAAAAACAAGAAAATGTTCTGTAAGGTACTAAACTGCTTGTATAATTGTAAAATTTATGTCATTTTAACAGCAATAATGTTGTCTGATGCGAAGCTTTTACCGTCAAGCTTTTTTTTCATTTTTGACAATTTTTTTTAGGGGTGAGCAGTTACCATTAATGTTAATGTACCACTTGATGAAGATTTTTAGAAATGCACAAATTTAACCATAAAAACCCGGATATAAAAAACCTGTTTGCCCGTGCTCTGGCGGCCCAGGATCAAGGTCTTCTTGAAGCGGCAGCGGCAACCTATGAGCAGGTTCTGCAACATAATCCCGACCACCTCGAAGCCCTTTTCAACCGGGCCGTAATCGACCACGAACAAAACCGCCTGGAAAAAGCTTTGCGCGGCTACCAAAAAGCGCTTGCTATCCAGCCGGGTCTGGCCCCGGCGCATAAAAACATCGGCGATATCCGATTTAGCCTGCAGGAATTCGACACTGCAGCCGCAGCCTATGAAGCAAGCCTCAAATCAGACCCGGATCAAGCCGGAACCTGGAACAATCTGGGGATGCTCGAAAAGCATCGGCGCAATTATGACAATGCGGCAAAAGCCTGGCGCCGCGCTCTCGATCTACAGCCCGATCACAAAAATGCGGGCCAGAACCTGGCCCGCATTCTCAAACAACAGGGCAAGTATGAGGAAGCGTTGACACTTAACCGGCAAATTTGTCAACGTTATCCCGAAGACAACGACAGCAAACTCGATCTCGCCCTAATCCAGCACACCCTGGGAGCACTGGGAGAGGCCGCTGAAATTTGCACAACAATTCTCAGACACAACCCCGACAATGCTGAAACCTTAAATATTCTGGGCCTCATTCATCTGCAACAGGGCAACCCCGAAGCAGCCATCGCCACTCTGCGCCTGGCCCTTGAGCATCAACCGCAGCTTCCGCGAGTCCACAGTAACCTGCTCTATGCCATGCTTATGGACCCGAAAACCACGCCGGATAATTACCTGCGGGAAGCCCGGTGCTGGTGGGAAACACACGGCCTTGAGGCCAGCCGGAAGATGACCTATTCCCACCGGCGCCGCCCCCCGGAAAACAGGAAACTACACCTGGGCTTCATTTCCGCTGATTTCAGACAACACTCCGTCAGCTTCTTCCTCCTGCCCCTGCTCAAGGCATTAAGAAACGGACAATTTACCATCTACGGCTACGCCGATCTTCAGAGAACTGATAATTACAGCTGTCGGCTGCGGGAACAGATGGATTTCTGGCGTCCGATTTTCGGTCTTGAGGACAATGCCGTCGGCAGCCTGATTGAAGACGATGAAATCGACATCCTGATTGAACTGGGCGGACATACCGCCAACAACCGTCTGACTCTGATAGCCCAAAAACCCGCCCCCATCCAGATCTCCTGGCTCGGCTACCCGGCCGGCTGCGGACTTGCCAACGGCACTTTCAGGTTAAGCGACAGCTATACCGACCCCATCGCCAATGATGCATTCTCCAGCGAGCAGTTGCTGCGCCTGCCCGGCCCTTTTCTCTGCTACGCCCCGCCGCCGGAAGCCCTGACCCTGACCGGGAAAACCGAAAAACGGCCTCTGACCTTCGGTTCATTCAACAACCCGGCCAAAATCAACTATCGGGTAATTTCCGTATGGGCCGGGCTCCTCAGACAGATACCCGGTTCCCGGCTGATTTTAAAAGCCAAGATTTTTTCCGACCTGAAAACCAGAAACATTTTTGAGCAACGTTTCAAAAAATCAGATATCGCCTTAGACCGCATCGAATTCCGTCCGGGGAATCCGAATCTCGTCGACCATTTCAACAGTTACAACGATATTGACATCGCCCTGGACACCTTCCCCTACAACGGCACGACAACAACCTGTGAAGCCCTGTGGATGGGAGTACCGGTCATCACCATTCAAGGCATAACCCACGCCGCCCGGGTTGGAGCCGATTTAATGAATACCGTCGGCTGTCCGGAGTTGATCGCCGATGACGAAAACAGCTACATCGAGATCGCGACAAGCCTGGCCGTCAATCCGGAACGTCTGCGCCGCTACCATGAGAATCTACGTTCGGATTTACAAAATTCGCCCCTGATGCAGGCCGAAAACTTTGCCGCCGGGTTTACAAAGATTTTGACCGCATGCCGGCTCTCCCGGCGAGAATCCGACTCTCCCCGACCCCTTGACGCGACCATAAACAGGGTTCAAAGTTTAATCAAACAGGAAAAATTCGACAAAGCCCGCAAGATTCTGGAAGAGGCGATCGAACAAAACCCTAAAGAAGCCGAACTCTATTTTCAACTGGCCAACATTCATCACCAACAGCGACAACCGGAAGCCGCCCTCAGGGCTCTGAACTCCTGCCTGACAATAAACCCGCGCGATGCCCGGGCCTTGAGCAACCTGGGCTATCTGATGCAAAACCAGGGTAAACATGATGAGGCCGCGGCCGCTTTCAAAAAAGCCCTCGCAATAGATCCGGAGCAGCCCGAAACCGTATCCAACCTGTTCTGGTATCTGCTTCAGGATTGTCAATGGCGGGAAGCCGGAATATGGAATAAAAAGCTTGATTTTATGAACTATCTCGCCTTAAAGAAAAACCGGCCGCCGGCCGCGGAAATGTTTGTGCATCTGGCCCGCGAAGAGAGCGAAGCCGCAAATTCAGAACTTGCCCGGGCCAAGGCAAGGCATACCGGCACCGGGATCACACAACTTAACCATCAACCCCTGAAAGAGAGAGCCCAAGTGTTAAAACTTGCTTACCTGTCCGGTGATTTTCGCGACCACGCGGTAGCCCACAATCTGGTAAACCTGTTCCGCCTGCATAACCGCGACAGATTCCATATTAGTGCCTACTCATGCGGCCCGGATGACGGCAGCCTCTACCGCCGCCGCATAGAAAAAGACTGCGACCGTTTCGTCGATATCCAGAATCTGCCTGATTATGATGCCGCCGCACTGATAAAAAACGACAAAATCGACATTTTGATAGAACTTATGGGACATACCCGGGACAACCGTCTCCGCCTCTGCGCATTCAAACCGGCCCCGGTTCAAGTCAGTTATCTCGGCTATCCGGGCACTACCGGCGCTGACTTCATCGACTATTTGCTGGCTGACAAGATTGTCATTCCGCCGGAACATAAACCGTTCTACAGTGAAAAGATAGTTTACCTGCCCGACTGCTTTATGATCGCCGACCGGGCCCCGATCGCCCCCCGGCCCGAACGTCGGGCCTGCGGTCTGCCGCCCGATACGTTCGTATTCTGTTCTTTCAATAACGCCTACAAAATCGAACCGGTAATGTTCGATATCTGGATGAAAATTCTCAAGGAAGTTCCGAAATCGGTTCTCTGGCTGCGCAGCGGCGGCAAAATTATGGAAAATAATTTACGCCGGGAGGCCCAAAACCGGGGAATTTCCGGAAATCGACTGATTTTTGCCGACAAGGTTCCCGAAAAAAAGAATCACCTGGCCCGCCTGCAACTTGCTGACCTTTGCCTGGATACCCGTATCTACAACGGGCACACAACCACTCTGGATGCTTTATGGGCCGGAGTCCCGGTCGTCGCTCTGCAGGGAAAACATTTCGCTTCCCGCGTATCAAGCAGTAATTTAACAGCCATCGGCATGGAGCAACTGATAACTCACGACCTGGAAAACTATTTCAACCTGGCCGTAACTTTGGCCCGGCAACCGCAAAGATTGATAAAAATAAAAAAGGAACTGCTGGCAAACCAGAACAAAACACCGCTTTTTAACACCGAAAACCTGGTTAAAAACCTGGAAAAGGCCTACGAACAAATTTGGCAAGGCTACAAAAACCGAAAACCGAAAACCGCAATTGAGATCAAACCATAAATGGTACCCCCAATACAACAACGCCTCGAACAAGCAGTCACCATCCATCAGACCGGAGACCTGAAAAACGCCTCCCGCTTATACGATGAGGTTTTGCACGATTTTCCCCGGCACCCTGAAGCACTGCACCTTAAAGGAGTGATCGCTTACCAGCAAAACGACTTTAAAAACGCGGAAATGCTGTTCCTGAAAGCCATCGCCATAAACCCGGAAGCCACCGCCTACTACTACAACCTCGGCGAAGTTCGTCGTGCCCGGCACCACTATATCAAAGCCAAACAGGCCTATATTGAATGCGTCAAGCGGCAGCCGGACTACCACCAGGCCTGGAGCCGGCTCGGACTGCTGCATCACCGTTGCGGAAACCTTGAAGAAGCTTATTCAAGCTACCGAAAAGCTCTCCGGCAGAACCCGGACGATCCCGCAACCCTTAACAATTTCGGTCTCCTGCTTCTGGCCTTGGATAAAACGGAAAAGGCCCTGGAAGCGTTCACCCGGGCTCTGCGGATCAATCCCCAATATGGTGAAGCCTGCCATAATCTGGCCATAACCTTTACCCAACAGGGAAAGCACGAACCGGCGCTCGCTTGCTACCGGCGCACCCTGAGTCTGGCGCCGGATCTGCCCGGAGTCAGGCGTCACTATATCCGTTTCCTGCAAACCCTCTGCGCCTGGCGGGAACTCGAAGAAAGCTTACCGGAACTGGCCCGGCTTACGCTATTCGCCCAAAAATATAGACAACCATTGGAGGAATCGCCGTTTCTCAACCTGAGCTACAACAACGACCCCGAACAAAATCTGCGCATCGCCGAGATATGGTGCAAGAAGATGGTTGATGAAGTAAAAATTGAACTAAGTGACCATGCATAATTTCATCGACAAAATCGCAAACCACCTCAAGAACCTCGCGGCGACCGACCTGCCCCTTCCCGCAACCGCAACGGCGCTCTATCAGGCAATTCTGAAATACAGTGCCACCCTGGACAAAGCCGCCCTGTCCCGATTTTCCCCGCACCAGACTTTCGCAATAGCCCCCGAAAAAAAACCGCCCGGGCCGACAATGCAACTGCACGCCATCGTCGGCTGTGACATCGGCAGACTTGTCCACTCGAACCCGACCGGCACCGACGACATACTTGTCATTCTGGCACCGACTGCCGCGGCGGCATACCTGCTGCTTGACCAAATTGACCCGGCGAGTTTTACTGCGCCAAAACAGATTGCCCTTTTTGTCAATCCGGATAATTTCCTGGTCTACCTGAAAAAGGAACAAAACTTCTGGAAAAATATCGACCTCTGGCTGACCCCGCTGGCCCGAACAGAACAGCCTGAGCTCTGCGCCAAAATCAAGAAAGAGATCAAATATTGCAACGCCGTTGCGGCAAATGAGTTAAAGACTATGAACCGGCACTATTTCAACTGGGCCGAAAATGAAAATCGCAACCTGAACAAAATGGTTTTCAAGCGCCACGCCGAAAGTTCTCAAACCAACTCGGCACTTGCCGGAACTTACGCTCTGCTGCTGGGAGCGGGCCCCTCCCTGGCAAAAGCCCTGCCGCTTTTAAAAAACTTCAAACAGGACAACCG
>WFRP01000335.1:2500-7293 GCA_015486505.1 Pseudomonadota bacterium
CGCAAAATAAATAACAATCAGGATGGAGGGCCAAAAAATGACGGAAAAATTCAAATCGTTAAGCGAAGAGGAAAAGGCGCGTTTCAGGGTTATCAATAAGGAAAATATTGAGTTCCTGATGGATCGTTACAACAAGACCAACCGCTGGGTCATTGCGGATATGATTCGGCGAAGTGCTTATCATTATCCGGACAAGGAGGCCGTTATTTTCGGGGATATAAGCCTTACCTATACTGAACTGGAAAATGAGTGCAACCGGGTTGCCAACGCCTTGAGTGATCTTGGCATTCAGAAATACGACCGGGTGGCCATCCTTGCTCATAATACGATTCATCATGTTCTGACCTGGTTTGCCTGCTGTAAAATAGGAGCCATTTATCTGGCCATAAATTATATGCTCAGGGGCAAGGATATTTCCTACTGTATCAATCACTCCGAGAGTAAAGCCTTTATTGTTGAAGATAGCCTGTATGATCTGGTTAAGGATGTTTTGGCTGAAATGCCCACGGTAAACAACTTCATCTGGTCAAACCAGGGAGAGGGAAAGTCTCCGGAAGAGAGCCGATTCAAGGATTTTGATACCTGGTATAAAGCCTGTTCTGCCCAGGAACCGGATACCATTCTTCATATTGAAGATCCTTGCCAGATGACCTATACCAGCGGAACCGAATCCCTGCCCAAAGGGGTTATCATCAGCAATCAGGCCTTGATGGCCCAGTATATGGGTTGCATCGTCGACGGCCAGTATGATGACAATGATATCAATATCAATGCTCTTCCCATCTATCACTGTGCCCAGCGTGACGTTTTTATGAACCCGATCTTCTGGCTCGGGGGAACCAATGTTTTGATTGCTCCGGATATCGGCCAGATCCTGGCCAGTATCGCAAATTACAAAGCAACATTATTTTTTGCCCCGCCCACGGTATGGATAGGTATGCTCAGGCATCCGGATTTCGATAAATATGATCTTTCCAGTTTGAAAAAATGTTATTATGGCGCTTCCATTATGCCTGGTGAAATCCTCAAGGAAATGATGAAACGACTGCCCGGCGTCAAAATTTACAACTACTACGGCCAGACGGAACTTGCCCCCTACCATACCATTCTCAAAGCAAAAGACGCCCTGTCAAAGCTTGGTTCAGCCGGTATGGCCGGGATAAATATGGAGACAAGGCTGGAAGATGATGATTACCAGGTTATTGAAAAAACCGGAGTTCCCGGTGAAATCTGTGGCAAAGGACCCCATGCACTTACTATGTATTTCAAGGAGCCGGAGAAGACTGAAGCGGCCATGAAAGGCGGCTGGTTTCATTCCGGCGACCTGGGGGTTTTGGATCAGGACCGCTACATTGAAGTTGTGGACCGGAAAAAAGATATGATTAAAACAGGTGGGGAAAATGTGGCAACCCGTGAAGTGGAAGATGTCATTTATCAGGACAGTCGGGTGCAGGAGGTCGCGGTTATTGGCGTTTATCACCCCAAATGGGTTGAAGCGGTCACCGCAGTTATTGTGGTAAAACCGGGAGAGTCTCTCTCCGAAAATGAGATAATCGATATTTGCAAAAAAGATCTGGCCCTGTTTAAGGTTCCCAAAGCCGTAGTGATTGTGGACGAACTGCCGAAAACTCCTACAGGAAAGATTTTGAAAAGGGATATGAGGGTGACATACAAGGATCTTTTTTTGAAATAATATGCTTATGGTATACAAGGGCAGTCGTTGAAAAGTCAATTGCTATCGTGTCGGGATTCGTCTGACTTTGAGGAACTCTAGAGATTAAGCATCCGGGCGATTTCGGCGGCGATGGCCGGGGCGGCGGTCAGGCCGGGGGATTCGATACCGAGGAGGTTGATGAAACCCGGGGCCTGGATTTCATTTCGGATAATGAAGTCGGAGAAAGGGTCATCCGGGCCCTGGAGACGGGGGCGGATGCCGGCCATATCCGGGGTCAGTCGGCGGGTATCGAGGGTCGGCAGGTAGCGTTTGATGGCGGCGGTAAATTGAGATTGGTGGGTTGCATCAACCTGGTAGTCGGGTTGGTCGCAATATTTAAGATCGGGGCCGAAACGCAGGCGGCCGCCTAAATCGATGGTGGCATGGATGCCGAGACCGTGGCCGCGGGGCGGCGGGGCCGGATAGACCAGATGGGCGAGCGGAGATTTGCCGTTATAGCTGAAATAGGAGCCTTTGGCGTAGTGGATGTTCGGGGTTGTGAAGCCGGCGGAACGGCTCAGGCGGGCCGCGTCAAGACCGGCGCAGTTGATAACGATGTCGCTGTTGAAATTGTAGTTTTCAGGGGCCGGGCCGCTGCAGTCAAGCTGAAAACCCGGCTGCCGCGGCGTGATGCGGGTAATTTCAGCATGAAAAGCGATGGTGGCCCCGTTATTTTTGGCCTGATGATAAAAAAAGCGCAGCAGTTTATGGGAATCGACGATGCCGGAATCGGGAGAGAAAAGTGCGGCCTGAGCTTTAACCTGCGGTTCCAGAGCGTGGCTTTGAGCGGCATTTAAAAGTTTAAGATTGGCGGCGCCGTTGCGGCGGCCCTGTTCAAAAAGGTCGTTGAGCGATGCCTCTTCAGCGGTTGAAGTGGCGACGATCAGTTTACCGAGGCGGCGGTGGGCGATATTGTTTTTTTGGCAGATTTGATAGATTTGGCGGCTGCCGGAGACGCAGAGCCGGGCTTTCAGGGAGTTTTCGGGATAGTAGATCCCGGCGTGAATAACCTCGCTGTTACGGCTGCTGGTTTCCCGACCGAAACTTTCGTGACGTTCTACCAGCAGCAGTTTGCCCGCAAGTTTCGGGGCCAGCCGCGCGGCCGTGGCCAGACCAACGATCCCGGCACCGATGATGGTTATCGCAAAATTGTCCATTTTTTTTACGGTGTACTGCCAACCGCATCCGGTGTCCGGCCGGAAAGCCATTGGCGTCCGGCCAATATGAGCAAGAGCAGGGTGCCGCCGGCACTGATTCTGTAATCAGGCCAGAAGAGGGCCAGGGCGGCGGCCGCCATGAGCAGGGTTTCGAGCAGGTTGAGGCTCTGCAGGAGAAATCTCTCCATGGTGCTGGTAAAGGCGATCAGGCCGATGGTTGTAAAAAACGTTGTCATAATTATTTCAGTGGCGCTGCCGTTGCAAAGCAGGGGCCGGTAGGCCATAACCATCGGGATAATGTAGAGGCCCTTGGCGATTTTCCAGGAGGCAAATCCGGTTTTGATCGGCGAGGCCCCGGCGATGCCGGCCCCGGCAAAGGCGGCAAGCGAGACCGGCGGCGTGACGTTGGCATCCTGGCTGTACCAGAAAACGATCATGTGGGCGACGATAATCGGCAGCCCGAGATCCATCAGGGCGGGCCCGGCGAGAATGACGAGGACGATATAGGAGGCGGTAACCGGCAGGCCGGTGCCTAAAACCAGCGAGGCCATACCGATCAGGACGATGGCCAGAAACGGGCTGCCCCCGGAAAGCGAGACCACGAGGCTTGAGAATTTAAGTCCTAAGCCGGTCAGACTGACGCAGCCGACAATAATCCCGGCACAGCCGCAGGCGACCGAAACCATAACCGCGTTTTTGGCCCCGGCTTCAAGGCCGTCGAGGATATCCTTGAAACTTAAACGGGTGGCCCGGCGCAGCATAGCGGTAACAATGGTTGAGATCACCGCGACAAAACCGGCCATCATCGGGCTGTAGTTATTGAAAAGAACGTAAATCAGGATGAGCACCGGAATAAAGAAATGAAGGCCGTTTTTCAGGGTGGTTCCGACGTTGGGAAGCTCGGCTTTCAGCATCGGTTTGAAACCCTCTTTTTTGGCTTCGAAATGGACAAAAAAGAGGACGCTCAGATAGTAGAGCAGGGCCGGAATGATGGCGATTTTAACAATGTAGAGATAGGAGGTGTTGGTAAATTCGGCCATCAGAAAGGCCCCGGCCCCCATGATCGGCGGCATGATCTGGCCCCCGGTTGAGGCTGCGGCTTCGATGGCCCCGGCGATATGGGGTTTGTAGCCGACCTTTTTCATCATCGGAATTGTAAAGGAGCCGGTGGTGACAACATTGGCGACCGCCGAGCCTGAAACCGAACCCATAAAACCGCTGGCTAAAATCGCGGTTTTGGCGGGGCCGCCGGTCATCCGACCGGTCAGGGCATAGGCGAGATCAATAAAAAAATCACCGCCGCCGCTGCGTTCGAGAAAAGCGCCGAAAAGAATAAAAACAAAAACAAAGGTCGCCGCGACCCCGGTCGGCAGACCCCAGATGCCTTCAGTGGTTAGATACAGAGTCGTAACGATACGCTCAACGCTGTAGCCTTTGTGGGCGATAAGATCGGGCATCCAGGGGCCGAAATAGGTAAAAAGCAGAAAAATTACGGCAATTACCGCCATAAAGAGACCAATCACCCGGCGGGTTGCTTCCATCACCAGAAAAAGGGCGATGACGCCCATGACGACATCGGTGGTCACCCAGTCACCCTGGCGTTCGACGATGGCATTAAATTCAATCCAGATATAGGCCCCGATCGCCAGAGCCAGAAGAATCAGCAACGCGTCGATAACGAGATAGATATCAACCCGATCCCGGGCCGCGCCTTTGACCGGCGGGTAGAGGGCAAAAACCAGAATCAAAATCAGTACCAGGTGAACCGAGCGCTGGTAGATGGCCGCCAGCGGGGAGATTCCGGCCGTGTATAATTGAAACAGAGAGAGGCTGATCGCGACCCCGGTAATCATTAAGGCCAGGAGCCCGCGCAAATTCCGCTGATTGCCGGCGGCAATTTCAGTAAGAGCAATATCTTCATT
>WFRP01000336.1 GCA_015486505.1 Pseudomonadota bacterium
TAACCTGTAAGGTACTAATGCGGGAACAATCCCCGCAACCCAATTGGGCCTTTGCGGCCCGCAAATAAGTACTCTTATCAGAACATTTTCTTGTTTTTACAGTTGAAAAAAGCTGTCGAAAAAAACAAGAAAATAACCTGTAAGGTACTAAACGGCAAATGATTATTTTTTGCTGACAATTTGACGGAAAAAGTTATGGAATACTTTGATATTTTGAATGTTATCGGCAACACTCCGGTTTTGCGCCTGGCAAAAATCTCGGAAATCCCGATTTTTGCCAAAGCCGAATATCTCAATCCCGGCGGCAGTGTCAAGGACAGGGTCGCGAAATTTATGATTTCGCAGGCGGAAAAAAAAGGTTTCCTCAAACCGGGTTCGACCATTGTTGAGGCAACTTCGGGAAATACCGGTATTGCCGTGGCTTTCGTTGGCGTGCATCGCGGTTATCGCGTGATTATCGTGATGCCTGAGGATATGAGCGAAGAGCGGAAAAAAATTATCAAGGCGCTGGGGGCTGAGCTTGTATTAACCCCGTCGGCGGAGAGTCTGACCGGTTCGGTGGCTAAAGTGAAAGAGCTTGCCGCCGGGATTGAAAATTCGCATATCTTAGGTCAGTTTGAGAATCCGGACAACCCGGAAATTCATTACCGGACTACCGGTTCGGAGCTCTGGAAACAGCTTGAAGGTAATGTTGATGTCTTTGTCGCCGGGGTCGGCAGCGGCGGCTCCCTCGGCGGGGTTGGCCGTTTTTTGAAAGAGCAGAATCCCGATGTGAAGATCGTCGCGGTCGAGCCTGAAAATTCGGCGGCTTTGCTCGGGCAGGAGCCGGGCCTGCATCAGATTCAGGGGATCGGCGACGGTTTTGTCCCGCCGGTGCTGGATGTATCCCTGATTGATGAAGTGGTAACGGTCAGCGATGATGACGCGATCAGCACGGCCCGCAACCTCGCTCGGTTGGAAAGCCTGTTGATCGGAACCTCGTCCGGCGCTAATGTCTGGGCGGCTATGCGGATGGCGGAACGTTTCGGGCCGGATAAGCGGATTGCCACAATTTTGCCGGATCGGATTGAGAGATATTTCAGCACGAGTTTAATTTAAGCAGGATTTATTTGTTATGGAACTCTATAATTATTCGTTAGAGAGTCTCAGCCGGCAGCTGGCGGCCGGTGAGATTTCATCAGTTGAATTAACCCGGTCGGTGCTGGAGCGGATCGCGGAAGTTGACGGTAAAATCGGCTCCTATCTTACGGTTGACGAAGCCGGCGCTCTGCTGCAGGCGGAAGCCGCCGATGTGAAACTACGCGGCAACGGCTCCGGCAAAACCACGCCGTTGACCGGAATTCCAATAGGTCTGAAGGACCTTATTTCAACTGTCGGTTTGCCGACAACCTGCGCTTCAAAGATGCTTATCGATTACCGGCCGGAATATGACGCGACTGTGGTTCAGCGCCTGCGTGAGGCCGGCGCGGTTATTACCGGCAAGCTCAATATGGATGAATTCGCTATGGGTTCGTCGACGGAAAACTCAGCCCTGCGGAAAACCTGTAATCCCTGGGATACGGGGCGGGTGCCGGGCGGCTCCAGCGGCGGCTCGACCGCGGCCGTGGCCGCGGGTACCGCAATTGCGACCTTAGGTTCCGATACCGGCGGCTCAATCCGGCAGCCGGCATCTTTTTGCGGCGTGGTCGGCCTGAAACCGACTTACGGCCGGGTTTCACGCTATGGCTTAATCGCTTTTGCCTCATCTTTGGATCAGATTGGCCCTGTAACCTTGACGGTTGCCGATGCCGCGCTGCTGCTGGGTGTGATTGCCGGTTATGATGAGCGGGATTCCACCTCGATTAATCAGCCTTTAGATGATTATTACGGCAATCTGCAAAAAGATATTAAAGGCCTTAAAATCGGGCTGCCGCAGGAGTATTTCAGCGCCGGGCTTGATGCGGAAGTTGAAACCGCGGTCCGTAAAGCCTGCGCTCAGTTGGCTGAAACCGGAGCTCTGCTTGATGAAGAGATCTCCCTGCCGCATACCGATTTCGCGGTGGCGACTTATTATATTTTAGCCACGGCTGAGGCTTCTTCCAACCTCGCCCGTTACGACGGCGTTAAATACGGTTTTCGCTCCGAGAGTTCCGAGGGGCTTCTGGAGATGTATCGTACGACCCGGGCTCAGGGTTTCGGGGCTGAAGTCAAGCGCCGGATTATGCTGGGAACCTATGCTTTATCGTCGGGTTATTATGATGCCTATTATCGCAAGGCCCAGCAGGTACGCACCCTGATTACCCGTGATTTTGATAAAGTATTTGCTGATTGCGACATCATCGCGGCCCCGGTCTGTCCGACCCCGGCTTTTGCTTTCGGGGAAAAAATCGACGATCCTCTGGCGATGTATCTTTCCGATATTCTGACAATTCCGGTTAACCTGGCCGGGCTTCCGGCAATCTCGGTACCCTGCGGTTTTACCAAGGCCGGTCTGCCGATTGGTTTGCAGCTTATAGCCAAACCTTTTGCTGAGGCGACCCTGCTCAATGTCGCCTGGCAATACGAGCAGCTGGGCGGCTGGTCCGGCCGGCGGCCGGAACTGGTTAAGGAGGCTAAGTAACTGTTATGGATTATGAAATCGTTATCGGCCTTGAAGTTCATTGTCAACTTTTGACTGAAACTAAAATTTTTTGCGGCTGTTCGACCAATTTCGGCAATCAGCCCAATGAAAATACCTGCCCGGTCTGTACCGGAATGCCCGGAGCCCTGCCGGTGTTGAATCGTAAAGTGGTTGATTTCGCGATGCGGGCGGGCCTGGCTACCGATTGCGCAATTACGCAGTCAAGTATCTTTGCCCGGAAAAACTATTTCTATCCTGATCTGCCCAAAGGTTATCAGATCTCCCAGTTTGAGCTGCCGATCTGTCTTAACGGCCATCTTGATATTGAGGTTGAGGGCGAGAGTAAACGGATCGGCATCACCCGGATTCATATGGAAGAGGATGCCGGGAAACTGGTGCACCCGGAGTATGAAACCGGGGTCAGTTTTGTTGACTATAACCGCGCCTGTGTGCCGCTGATCGAGATTGTCAGTGAGCCGGATATGCGAAGTTCCGCCGAAGCCGTGGCTTATCTTAAAGCGCTCCGTGATATTATGGTTTACCTTGAGATTTGTGACGGCAATATGGAGGAGGGCAGCTTCCGCTGTGACGCGAATATTTCGCTCAGGCGCTGGGGCGCGCCTGAGTTCGGTATTCGGGCGGAATTGAAAAATATGAACTCATTTCGCAACGTTCAGCGGGCGATTGATTATGAAGTCGAGCGCCAGAGTGATATCCTTGACGGCGGCGGCACGGTGATCCAGGAGACCCGGCTCTGGAACGTCGAGCGCGGGATGACAATGTCGATGCGGGGCAAGGAAGAGGCCCACGACTACCGCTATTTCCCCGATCCCGACCTGCTGCCGGTGGTAATTGATGATGCCTGGATTGAAGATGTGCGCCAGAGCCTGCCGGAATTGCCTCAGGCCAAACGGCAGCGTTTTGCTGCCGATTACGCTCTTCCGGCAGCCGATGCCGAAGTTCTGACTGCGGATCGTGATCTGGCCGATTATTTTGAAGCGACGGTCAAATTTTTCTCTCAGCCCAAGGCGATTGCCAACTGGATTATGGCCGAGATGCTTAAATATCTTAATGAAGATAAGATCAGCATTCTTAAAAGCCCGGTAACCCCTCAGGGTCTGGCTGAACTTCTGCGGTTGATTGCCGACGGGACTATCAGCGGCAAAATCGCGAAACAGGTTTTCGCGCAAATGTACAGTCAGTCCGACAATGATCCCCGGCGGATAGTCGCCGATCAGGGCCTGGCCCAGATGTCGGATTCCGGCGAATTGATTGCGATGGTTGAAGAGATTCTCGCCGCAAATTCCGACAAGGTTAAAGAGTATCAGGGCGGCAAAACCAAAATGTTCGGTTTTTTTGTCGGGCAGGTTATGAAAAAGAGCAAAGGTCAGGCCAACCCGCAGATGGTTAACGAACTGATTAAAGAGCGGATTGGTTAGTGGCAACGTCAATTTTATTATCAAATATAACAGAAAACTCACCTGCCGGGAATCAGCGAAGCGGTTTCCCGGCCAAGTGAAGTGCGGGCTATCCTATTTCCCATTTTTGTAGGGATTGATTATTTAAGTCTCTATAAGAATTAACAACGGTAATGATATCAATATAGTTTTTCTTGATCTGATATATGATTCGATAAGGTCTATAAATAAGTTCTCTGATCAATTCATTCTGAGCCTCTGGGACCTCTCTGCCCATTTCCGGAAACGTGGACAAAGGATCTACTCCGGCAATTAGTTTTTCAATAAATCGTGTCGCATAAACATCTGAATCTCTAGAAATATATGCTTTGATCTCTTTTAAATCCTGAAGAGCATTATCTGTCCAGTTGATTTTCATCGTTGTGAAAACATCTTTTTTACATCTTCATGTGAGGTAACTCTTCCAGACTTGCTGTCTTCAACCCCTTTTTCAATTTTTTGCTTTACATATATTTCATACATAATATCATCCCAGGTAGAATTTTTAGGCATTGAACTAATTAAATTTACTGCGTTATCAACTATTGTTGTTTGTGTTTGCATTTATATTTTCTCCTCTTTTATTTATTGATGGCGTCGTAAAAACTCTTCATCTGCTGCGTTACCATTCAACCTTCGTCACTGCGGCGTACTCTATGTACGCCTCATTCCTCAGGTTTCGGGTGCCTTGCGCCCAACGGAAGTGCCCTTGGGGTGCATATGAAGTTTTTTACTTAGCCATCGAGTTTTTGACTTTTTACGAGTTTGTCATTTATTTATTAAATCAATTTTCTGAGTTAGGTTAAATGATTTGCAAAAAAACACCATAAAACCTGTAAAACTACCACTTACACCAAGTTAGAAAGTTGAGTTATTATAATATATATTGATGTAAAGAATAATTCAAATTTTAAGTTGATTTCTAAACATCAACATTAACATTAACACAGGCATTAATTTTTTGTAAAGCGGGATGATTGATGAATCAATTGAACTGAGCCACGGGTTGATGTTAACAGGGTGAGGTTAATTTTTTAATTTTGTAGTTGTATGATGGCCAACCCGCAGATGGTTGACGAACTGATTAAAGAGCGGTTTGGTTAGTGAGGGAGGTTGTTCTATAACGTTTTTTTTCTCAGGCAACTTTCAAGTGGGACTTTTTTGACGCATGGACTGTGTCACTGCTGTCGCATTTGAGCTGAGACACGGAATCGCTGCTTTGCCGGTTTCGCGGTTGGTCGGCAGCCGGTGCCGACAGGTTGTGAGCGTGTTTCCGCATTTATGGTAAAAATTTAATATAATTAATTATTTATGGATAATTTGTAAAGTTTTTGCAGTTGGTATTGTTTGGTATTGTTGTCCGAATGTGAGTGAAAAAAAGCACAGTTTAAAGGTGAACTGGACATTTGGCATTAAAACTGCTACAAGTGCTGCAAACAACTTGGTTGTTAGTGCCTTACAGGTTATTTTCTGCACCAAAAAACAAGATTTAACAGTCAGAAAATGTTCTGATAAGAGCACTTATTTGCGACCAGCGGAAGTGCCCCTGGGGTATGGGCCAAAAAAGGCTCCGTTTGGGTTGCGGGATCTGTTCCCGCATTAATAGTTTTTTTTAAAGTATCATCTGTTCAATACAAGGTATTTAATA
>WFRP01000337.1 GCA_015486505.1 Pseudomonadota bacterium
CGTATTGCCGCTTTGCAAAAGTTGCAGCGTCCGGGTTTTACCGTGATCCAACAGCCTAATCAGGGGGTGATTGCCGCGCGCAACCATGCGATTGCCCGGGCGCGGGGCCGCTATATTTTCCCACTCGATGCCGATGATACGATCGCTAAAACCTTTCTCGAAAAATGTCTGCTTTTCCTTGAAAATTCACCGGATAATTATTTTGTTTATACCTGGACCAATTCGGTTGGTGTCGATGAGTTCATCTGGAAGACCCGGGACAGTCATCCTGAGCTCGCGTTAAAGGAGAACCGGATGGGTTACGCGCTGTTTCGAAAAACCGCATTTGTCGAGGTTGGCGGTTATAATCCGGTGATGGCTGAAGGTTATGAAGATTGGGAGTTGAGTGTCAACCTGGTGGCCCATGGATATATCGGGCGCGTTATCCGGGAACCGCTCTATAATTATTATGTGAAACCGGGGGCCCGTAACTATCATGCCGGGAAGAAGGATCAAATCCTGAAAGCCAAGATCGAAGCTCTGCACGGAGAGACGATCAGAAGTCGGAAAAAACGGCTTTGGCAGGCGGCTTGCTGTTCTCGACGGATTAACCACTCTCTGGTCAATCTCGGCGTTCGGGATTGGGTCGGAAAAGAGCCGGTCCTGTTTGACCTTTATCATGCTTCCAGGGTTTCGCCGGTTTTATTAAAAGATCTTTTGTTGTGGGTTGAGAACTCACCGGAACCGGTTTTATTGACATTGACGCGGCGTTGGCAGAAATTTTTTCTGCAGCATAACCTGGATAATCTCTGGGTTTATTATCCCGAAGAGTATCATCCGGCAGGTGAAATTCAGCCTTTTTATGATTATTTGCAACTCCGCTATAAGCCGCTGAATATAACTCCGGGTGCCATCTTGAAATGCGGGGATTTTACGACACATTTCCCGAATTATTGAAATTAAAGGGTTGTTTTAGCTGAGTAATATTTTTCAAAAATTGTGGGGAAAACCGGAGCTTGAGGGGATTGAAAAAACCGGGGTCTCTTTTTGGTTGAAAAAAACTGCAGCTTGTCAATCCTGAGTTGTAATTGGGGCTTATTGGTGTAAATTGGTGTTAATTCGTGGAAGAAGGTAAAATCCGGATGTCTGGAATTTTGCACAGATTTACCCGGCGGGGCCTTATCAACCGGTCGTTGCGAACGGGGTTACGCTGGCTGCTGCCGGCCCGGCTGCGGGAGCGGCTGCGGCGCGGCTGGACGAGGATGACGGTTTTACATTCCCGGTTTGATTTGAGCCGGTTTTGCTCGCAAAAACTCGCGGCTTTCGCCGTGCGTTTGTTTGATTCCCACGCCTATCAGCAGGAAGTTTACGGTAGCGCTCCGCTTATGAGTCTGCTGATTCTGTGTACGGCTGCCGATTGCGATTCCGGGGCGCTGGCGGCAGGCCTGGCCGCGCTTCGGCAGCAGTCCTGGGCCGATTTTGAGATTATGGTTCTGCTCGCTGACGATGATCTCAAGCTTAAACAGAAACTTGAAGGCCAACTTGCGGTTTTAACGGGAAAAAACAGCTCGATCACGGGGCGGGTTCGGGCGGAAAAACTTTCCGGGAGCCGACTTTTTAACCGGGCTTTTGCTGAAGCCCGGGGTAAATATGTAGTTTCATTACGGGGGAGGGCGCAACTGGAGCCGACCTTCCTCGAAAAATGTCTGCTGTTA
Source organism: Pseudomonadota bacterium (assembly GCA_015486505.1). GTDB lineage: Bacteria > Desulfobacterota > Anaeroferrophillalia > Anaeroferrophillales > Tharpellaceae > Tharpella. The sequence goes on from WFRP01000337.1 coordinate 1,695, forward strand.
CTGGAAGCCGCTCCACCCCACTTTTTTATTCAGTGCGTGAACGTCTCATCAAAGCGTTTCGCAGGAGATTGTGAACCTATTGATCCGGCAGCAGCGCTTGATGAATACCGCTTTAAGGCTCTGGTTTTCCCCCGTACAGCCGTGCAGATATTGGGCGGCTACGATGAAACCCTGGCGGACGAATTTATTGAATGGGAGTTCTATGTCAAACTGATCCGGCACGGTTATGTCGGCCGTACGCTGTCCGGCCGGATCGTCGGCGTACCGGCTTTGACCGCGACGACCGTAAACTGCTCCGATAATCGCGCTTTCCGGCGCGCGAAAAAACGGATTTGGGCCTTACATCTCGGTTATATTCGCAATCATGAGCGCGGTTTGCGGCGGCGGCAGCGGCAATTCTGGCGGGTAAGCAATTCCTTATGCAACCTTGGTCCGCGCGCCGAAAAAGTGCGGCAAAAGGCGTACTGGCTGGAGCTTGCGTCAGGTCCCGCGCTCTCCGCTTACGCTCTGGCCCGGCTGCTGGCCGGTGTAAACCAGCTTACGCTCCCTTTAATCGTAACTGTCGATGAAAAAAGCCGGCGCGCTTTTTTTCAATATAATCAAAGAGCCGGCCTTCAGGTCTATCAGCCGGGTGACTATCATCTGCAGAAAAAACCGTCCTATCTTTACCGTTATCTGCAGGCTTTTTATGATCTGGAAAAGGTTTGTCCGGATGATTTTCCGCCCCCGGCCCGGCGGCCGGCAGGGCGGGTTGATTGGCCAAAGTCAAACAAACGGCCGCGTAAGCTCAGAATTCTTTTCGCGGCCCCCTGGTTGATTACCGGGGGCGCTGATACAATGGTGGTTGACTGGTTTCGGCAGCTTGATTCTGCCTGGTGCGAAAAATATCTGGTGACCACCCTTTTTAATCACAATAACTGGCTGACGAAGATTGCCGATTACGCGCAAGGGGTTTATGATCTGCCGGCGCTGGATTGTTTTGCTCCGGCGGCGATTGAAGCTTTTCTGGTGGAATTTATCGCTCTTTATCAGATTGATATTTTGCATATTATGAACAGCGAAAGCGTTTTTCAGGCCCTGCCGCAACTGAAAAAGTCTTTTCCCGGCCTTAAAGTTGTTGCTCAATTTCACTGTTTCGATTATTTAGCCGATGGGCAGCGCGCCGGTTACGCTCTGAGCGTGCCGCCGCGCTATGATCAGTTTATTGATTGTTACAATATTGAGTATCCCCAGCTTGGTGATGAGATCTCTGCGCTCTATCCGGCGGTTGACAGGAACAAGTTTACGGTTATCTATGGCCGGGTTGATTGCGGCTACTATAATCCGGTCGGGCGGCGGCCGCGTCCTGAAATTGCCGCCTGCCAGCGCCAAGGTGTTCTCAACCTGCTTTTTATCGGGCGCCTGGATCGCCAGAAGCAGCCGCTGCGGCTGCTTGAGATTGCGGCCCAATTACGGCTTCGGCAAATTCCTTTTGTTTTGCATGTGATCGGAGATGGCAGCCTCGAGTCGCAGAAGACTGAATTTTTAGCCAGGCGGCAAAAAGAGGGGTTGACGGAATCGGTTATCTTTTACGGAGAGCAGCCGTTAGAGTGCTTAATCGACTGGTACCTGATTGCCGATATTTTGCTTTTAACTTCAGATTGGGAGGGAGTGCCGATGGTACTCTATCAGGCGATGGCGATGCAGGTGGTACCGGTGGTCGCCGCGGTCGGCGGCTGTGCTGAACTGGTAACTCCGGACTGTGGTTATCTGATTGCGGAAAAGGCAGCGGCGAGGGCCTATGTCGAGGCTATAGAGGAACTTGCAGATCTCAAGCACCGGCAAAAGCTGGGAACTGCCGGACGGCAGCGTATGGTTGATCAATTTTCTTTGGCGCGTTTGGGGGTTGAATATAGAAGTTTTTACGAGTCACTGGTTTGGCCGGCAAAGAGATAAAGTGTTAATTCATACCTGTTTGAAATTGTATACTTTGGGAAACTGCGAGCAATAAAAATGGAGAATCGATAAAAAATGACACCTCTGGTTTCGGTTATAATTCCGGCTTACAATCATGAGGATTTCGTGACCGCGGCGATTACCAGCGTCTTGGGGCAAAGCTTTAAGGATTTTGAGCTGCTGATTATCGATGATGGTTCAACTGATGCGACTCTGGAGCGGATCAACGGGTTCAGCGATTCCCGGATTCAGGTTATGACTCAGGAGAATCAAGGGGCGGCGGCGGCTCTGAACCGGGGCCTGGCGGCCGCTAAAGGCCGCTATATTTCGATTCTTAACTCCGATGACTGTTATCATCCCGAGCGCTTGCAGCGGTTATATGAAACCCTGGAAAATGAGGCGGGAGCGGAGCTTACGGCTACCAAAATCCGGGTTATCGATCGGGCCGGTGAGCCGGTGGCGGCCGACTGGCTGGAGCGGGGTCTGGGCTATTACAAAAAAAGCGGCAACCTGTTTTTTGCGGTAATTCGCGATAATTTTATCTGCAGTACTTCAAACCTCTTCTTCCGTCGGGAACTGCTTGAAAAAACAGGATATTTTCTCGATTTACGTTATTGTCATGATCTCGATTTTATTCTTCAGGCCGCACTTTTGAGTGAGGTGGTTTTTCTCGATGAAGTCTTGTTGGATTA
>WFRP01000338.1 GCA_015486505.1 Pseudomonadota bacterium
ACGATCGGCCATCAGGTTTCCGGGCAGCTTAATTTTCCAAGACGGCTGGCAACCGCTTATTACAATGCCGCCGTCTGGCGCCGCTACATTAATTTTACCAATGCGGTCAGTACCAGTTTTGCCAAATTCAAACTTAAAGCACCGCTGAATATTCTCAAGGCCGACGGCGGCACAATTGATTTTACAAACTCGCGCAGCAAACCGGTTGAAACTATTCTCTCCGGTCCGGCTGCCAGCGTTATGGGAATTAGCGCCTTAACGTCTATCAACGAAGATGCCATAATTCTTGATATCGGCGGCACCACCACCGATATCGCAATTTTTGCGCAGGGGACACCGCTGCTCGATAAAGAGGGCGCCGCTTTTGCTAATCGAAAAACCTCAATCCGGGCCATCAAAACCGCTTCAATCGGTATCGGCGGCGATTCTCTGGTGACAATCAATCCCGCCGGCGGGATTAGCGTCGGGCCGCAGCGGGCCGGAGCCCCGCTCGCTTTTTCCGGGCCCGCCGCAACCCTGATTGATCTCTGCAATGTTAAAGGTTTGTGTAACTTAGGTGATCGGGACAGATCTTACTCCGGCTGTAAGTTGCTGGCGGAAAAACTTTCACTTGACATCGCGGAACTGGCAGATACCGCTTTACAAATCGCCCTGCAGACCATCCAAGAAAAAAGTTTTGAACTTCTGGATAAAATTAATCAGAAACCGGTTTATACAGTTGCTGAGATTATCCACGGTCAAAAAATAGTCCCGCAAAAACTTTTCGTCATGGGAGCCCCGGCCCAGGTTCTGGCTCCGGAACTGGCTGAAATTTTTCAACTTGAAACCGTAGTTCCGGAAAATTTTGCCGTTGCCAATGCGGTCGGCGCCGCCTTAACCCGGCCGACGATGGCGGCTGAGCTTTTTGCAGATACCGGTAAAAAAAGAGTGTTTATTCCGGCTTTAGACTACAAAAAAGAGATTGACCGAAACTACTCTCTGGCTCAGGCCCGGGAAGATCTCATTGACGCCCTGACTGAATACCTCAAAGTTAATCATTATATTGACCAAGCCGTACCTGAAATAGAGGTAATCAGCGCCGAAGAGTTCAACATGGTCGGTGATTACGCAATCGACAGTAAATCGATCCGGATAAACTGCCAGATCAAACCCAGCCTCGAAACTGATTATCTGCAAGGGGTGAAAATATGAAACCGAACTTAAAACAATTAGGCGTAATCTTCTTCCCGGCCTACGACTGGGCGATCAGCCCAACCCATCCCGAACGTGAGGAACGCCTGCTCTACACCCAGGATCAACTGCTCGAAGAGGGCCTTTTCGATCAACCCAATATCACCGAATTCAAACCCGAAGTCGCAACTTACAATGACATTGACCGGGTTCACTACTGCTTTCCCGAAGCTGAAGCAGTCAGCACCGAATCCCATCTGGTCGCGGCCGGCGGCGCCATCAAAGCCGCGCGTCTGGTTATGGAAAAAGAGGTCGATAAAGCCTTCGCCATGGTGCGCCCGCCCGGCCACCACGCCATGAAAGTCGTCCACGGCAACCGGGGTTTCTGCAATATCAACAACGAAGCGGTAATGATCGAATTTATCCGCGAACATTACGGCCGCAAACGGATCGCGATTGTCGATACCGACTGCCACCACGGCGACGGCACCCAGGACATCTACTGGCACGACCCCGAGGTCCTTTTCATCTCGATGCATCAGGACGGCCGCACCCTTTTCCCCGGCACCGGGTTCAGCGATGAATTAGGCGGCCCCGGAGCCCGCGGGCGCACCATCAACCTGCCGCTGCCGCCGCACACCTCGGATGAAGGCATACTTTATGTCTACGACCATCTGATTCAACCGATCCTGGCTGATTTCAAACCCGATATTATCATCAACTCGGCCGGCCAGGACAGCCACTACAGCGACCCGATTACCAATATGAGCGTCTCAACTCAGGGTTATGCCCGGCTTAACGAAAAACTTAATCCCGATATCGCGGTTTTAGAAGGCGGCTACTCGATTCAATCAGTGCTGCCTTACGTTAATCTTGCCGTTTTACTGGCCATGGCCGGCCTTGATTACAGCCGGGTTGTCGAGCCTGATTACAATCGCGAAAAACTCTGTCAGAGTCAACAGATCAGCGATTATCTTGAAAAACTCTGCGCCTTGACCTTGAAAAGCTATTTCAACCCGGCACCGCTCAAGGTTAAACTCAATCAGTACGACACCAGGACAAAGAGTATATATTACGATACCGACGGTATCAGCGATCAGCAAATCGAGCAGATTATGGTCTGCTCAAACTGCTCCGGAGTCCGCCATCTTACATCGAAAACCGATCGCGGCACCTCGAGCATGGGCATTGAAATTCCGCTTGACGCCTGTCCCCGCTGCCGGGAGGAAGGCTACCGCCTGCTGGATGAAGGCCGGCGTAATTTCAAAGGCAATACCATCAAATTCATCAATCGCCGCGAAAAAGAGTACCTTACGGTCAATGAGTTTGAATTGACCCCGATGGGCCGCTACTATTTCTGATGGCGTCGCAAAAATTTTGCTCACCCGGATTTACAGGAAATTTTATGAAAATTTTAATTGCCGAAGATGAACGGGTCTCCCGCCGGTTGCTGGAAAGCCGGCTGAAAAAATGGGGTTACGATGTAACCGCGGCCGAAGATGGCGAAGAAGCCTGGGAGTTTTTTCAAAAAGAGCATTTTCCAATGGTCATCAGTGACTGGATGATGCCGAAAATGGATGGTCTGGAACTGCTGAAAAAGATTCGCTCAATTGAGCGGCCGGGCTATGTCTACACCATTCTGCTCACCGCCCGCAGTGAAAAAGACGATCTTTTGGCGGGAATGGATTCCGGCGCTGATGATTTTATCGCCAAACCCTTTGACAAAGATGAACTGCTGGCCCGGCTTAAAGTCGGCCTCCGCATAACCGACCTCGAACGGGACCTGGCCCAGCGCAATCAGGAGTTGGGCCAGATTAACGAGCGCATGAAACGGGATCTGGAGGCGGCTGCCAAAATCCAGCAGTCATTTTTGCCGAGCAAACTGCCGCAATGCGACAACATCGAATTTGCCTGGAAATACGTTCCCTGCGATGAACTTGCCGGTGACACCTTAAATGTTTTTTTTCTCGATGAAGAACATATCGGCCTCTATCTGCTTGATGTCAGCGGCCACGGAGTCCCGGCCGCCCTGCTCTCGGTCAACCTCTCCCGGATTCTTAATCCCAACCCGGGCCAGTCCGACTTATTGAAAGAACATAAACCCGGTTCACCCACCGGCTACCAGATTGTGCCGCCGGAAGAGGTGGCCGACCGTTTGAATCAGCGTTTCCCGCTGGACAGTACCACCGAGCAATATTTTACAATGCAGTACGGCCAGCTGCATATTAAGTCCGGCATGCTGAAATTCTTTTCCGCCGGACACCCGCCGATGGTTTACGTCAAAAAAGACGGTAGCAGTAAGGCGATTCAGGTCCGCAGTATGCCGATCGGATTTATGGTCGGGGTCGGCAAGGTCTACGATGAAGAAACTCTTGCACTCGAAAGCGGCGACCGGCTCTATTTTTATTCGGACGGGATTATTGAAGCGATGAATTCGAAACGGGAACAGTTCGGCGTGGAGCGTCTTCTCGAAAATCTCGGCCGGGCCCGGCCGCTTCCGCTCGCGGAAACTCTGGATCAACTCTCCAACCGAATCGATCAATGGACCAACGGCAAGGGCTGCGGCGATGACCTCTCGATTCTGGCGCTGGAGATAAAAAACTGACTGAAATATTACTCCAACATTGATGGACCCGTAAAAAGTATTTCCCAAGAATTTCAGACACAATATGTTGTGTTTTTTAATACCTGCAATCACTATATGTAGTGGTTGAAAATTTTCTCCGGAGTTTTTACGAGGGCATCAACATTGACAAACAGCCACAAAACTTAATGCGGGAACAAGCTTCCGCAACCCAAAAGAAAGTTACCGGCCCACACCCAGGGGCAATCCGCTGGTCGCACCCCAAGGGCAATCCGCTGGGCGCAAATAAGTACTCTTATCAGAACATTTCTTGTTTTTACAGTTGAAAAAAGCTGGCGAAAAAAACAAGAAAATAACCTGTAAGGTACTAATGCGGGAACAGCTCCCGCAACCCAAACAGGGCCTTGCGGCCCGCAAATAAGTGCTCTTATCAGAACATTTTCTTGTTTTAAAACAAGAAAATAACCTGTAAGGTACTAATGGGCTCCCGCTCGCTTCCGAAAAACAACGAAATCGTTTCCGCAACCGCTTACGAAAAACCACCCCCGCCCCCTCCAGAAGGTGGGGGGTAAAAT
>WFRP01000339.1 GCA_015486505.1 Pseudomonadota bacterium
AAAATACAAATGAAGAAAACTTTACAAAAACTTCTGCGCCAGACAAGTTTTCTGACGGTTAGCCTGGTAATGCGGCTGCCGCTCTGGATTATGCTTTTTCTTGTGCGGCCGGGAAAACCGTTTGATTACCTGTTCCTTGTGTATCCCGGATCAAAAACAGATTTAGCAGGATACTGTCCCAATTGGTTGGCTTCTACCTCTATCTTTATGGGCCGACCGACAATCGGCGGAATGATTTCAAACGGCCCGGCAAAACGTGGGCTGGTTCTGGTTGTGCCGAATACGGTTGGCGAAATGCGGGCTGACAAAGAGATGTGTCAGGCAATTAAGCGCCGACTGTTGCGGGTTCAGAAACTTACCGGAGCGAAAGCGATAGCCCTGGCCGGGCAGATGCCGGGGGTTTTTCTGCGCCATGGTCTCGAACTTAAAAAACCTTTTGTTTCTGGAGTACGCGGCACTGTCTATAGCGTAGTTGAAACAATTGAAACCTTGACGGCCCGGAAAAATGTTTCACCAGGCGGCACCATGGTAGTCGTTGGGGTTGGTCATATGGGCGGCGAAGTCGTTAATTATCTGCAAAATAGCAACTGGAAGATTCACGGCATCGATATTCGCCGTCATCGAGACGGGGTGCTGCTGCCGGAGGAAGGGAAAAAAGTTCTGGCCCAAGCCGATATGGTTTGGGATATTATGCACATCTGGATCGCTGATCGGCATTGTCCAGCGGCTTTGTCTTTGCCTCCCTTTTCCAAGGCCTACAAAGGCGGAATCCCAGGTTGTGCCGCAAGGGTATCTGATGAGATGAAGGTTCTGGTTAAACGTCTGAACTGAACTGGGAGAAAAATGGGGGCTGACCCGTTTTCCCTCAAGTTTCCGTTAATTTTATCATTTTCTGCCGGTTTAAGTTCATGCGGGAACGGGGTTTATTTTGAGGTCAGTATTTTAATCACATTCTCTTTGGTGAGAAGTTGGACATCGGTTTGTTTTTCGATGAACGGCCTGACATCAACTGTAACTTTTTGCCAGTTAAGTTGTTCAATACGTTCGGCAACATATTGCCGCCAATTGTCTGGAGTTATCTGAATGTTGGATTCCGAGGTTTGCCTGAGAGCATTGTTTAACAAAACAATATTCGGCTCAGGCCATGTTTTGTCGGAAAGGTACCAGAGTAAATCGTAAACATCCCTGCCTTTAGTACCTTACAGGTTATTTTCGGTTTGAAAAAACAAGAAAATGTTCTGATAAGAGTACTTATTTGCGGGCCACAAAGCCCTGTTTGGGTTGCGGGTTTGTTCCCGCATTAGTATATTTTCTCATCAACAAAGCATGCAGTTTGCCCGCCAACAAAGAACTTTTATCATAATGTTGCAGGTTGAGCAGACAATGTTTCCTGATGATACTGGTCTGAAGTTTCGCGCCAATGGGCGGATTGGTATCAATTTCAACCTTGATTGAAATAACTTCCGATCGGTGAGGTGATAGCCCCATTTCGTGTAACAGGCCCTCGAATTTAATAAATGCGGCTTTAACTGTTTTTGCTGTTTTGGCTTTTATGCTTACAGAATAATCTTCCGCGAGAAATTGATTCTTGATTTTTTGCATCAGAGGCACAAAGTTATCTTCAAGTCCGGGGGCGGCGGTTGAAAAGTCCAAATCTTCGGAAAAACGCGGCATTGAGTAAAGAAACCTTAATGCGGTACCACCAACAAAGGCCCAGTTTACAAAAGCGTTGTTATCCTGGAGTGATTCCAGGGTTCTCGCCTGCAAGTATTCACGGATAAGACATTTTGCCAAATTTATATCTTGAACATTTTTGAGCTGTTGCCGCAAATAGTCTTTCATAATTCAATCCCATCGTCGGATTTTAGTGCCTTACAGGTTATTTTCTTGTTTTAAAACAAGAAAATGTTCTGATAAGAGCACTTATTTGCGGGCCGCAAGGCCCTGTTTGGGTTGCGGGAGTTGTTCCCGCATTAGAATATCTTCAATCATAATCGCCGCACGTTTCAGTTTCGGGCTCTGGAATTTCTCGGCGAATTGTATCAAAACCGGTAGATTGATCTTTTCAAAATTCTGGAGCCGGAGTTCTTCTATGAACTCCACTCTGTCGCTTCCCGGTGTCAGATAGACAAGATCCAGCAGTGCTTTTTCGGGACTTGCCATAAAGGTTGTTTGTCCAGATTTGACTTCACTTTGCTGATAACCCCAAAAATATTTTTTACTGACATGTCTAAACTCAAACCTGCCTAACGGGGTTTCAATGGTTTGAGGTCGGCCTGTTGTCACGCAAGTGATTGATGGGACAAACTCCGGGATCATGCCATGCCATGAGAGGGCTGACTCAAGGCTGATATAAGATGCCTTTTTCAGGAGATTTGCAATGAGAAAAGGTTGGCAGTCAACCTTTCGATATGGCTCGGATAGGGTGTACACTCCTTTGTGGAGGCGAATGATCCTGCCGTCATTGACCCAACGGCTTAGTTGCAGGCGGATCTGATCCAGATTGCCTCCGGCCGCTAGAAAACTAACCTTGAAAGCCGGGAGCTGAGATACTTTTTTAATTAAATCTTCAAATTTCATTTCATAAAAATATCATAAATGATAAAATAATGCAATAGGATGTTCTGGGTCATTATATGAGTGAATCTCCCTGAATTGAACATGCAGGAGAAATGGGGATGACCCGTTTTCGGTCTGCTCTCTACTCAACCAGTTTTTTTTGCGTTTTTTATCGAGGCGCCAGAATGGCGCTTTGTGGTTGATATGTTGCCACTACTACTATATTGCGACTGTATCCAGGCTTTGATTTATCGGTTTCGGCATCAGTCTACCACCTTGTATATTTTACTGAAATCCTGGTAGTAAAGTTCATAAGTGCCCTGGGTAACAACCTTATCGCCGACTTTAATCCCGCTGACAATTTCGGTCCAGCCATTCGCACTGAGGCCGGTCTTTACCGCTTGTCGCTGATAGTTGTCAACGGTTGCCAAAAAGATACAGGCTTGCTCTTTCTCGTTATAAACCAGTGCCTTTTCCGGCAGCGCCAGTGCATTTTTGTGGGTGTTCAAAATTACAGTTCCGTTGACGGTTTGGCCCAGCCCCAGAGCGGCGGTCAGATTTTCTCCTTCGATCCAG
>WFRP01000340.1 GCA_015486505.1 Pseudomonadota bacterium
AGAAAATAACCTGTAAGGTACTAATGCGGGAACAGATCCCGCAACCCAAACGGAGCCTTGCGACCCGCAAATAAGTACTCTTATCAGAACATTTTCTTGTTTTTTCAAACCGAAAATAACCTGTAAGGTACTAAACCAATTCATCACCTTCTACGGGTACCCTTTCAGGTACATTATTTAGTATTGTCGTAAATTCCTTGCTTTTTGCTCTATTGGCTCTTTGAACCAGATAATTCTCCGTTGATATTGCAGATATTTTTTCAGATACCGCAGATGAGATAAATTGATTTATTGAAACACATTCTTGTGAAGCCATTTCTTTAATATGGTAATGAACTGAATTAGGTAACATTAAACTTAATGTGCTCATTTTATGACCTCCAAAGGAAATATATTTTTTGAAGATCACTAAGAGCACAAATGTTATCAAGGATTATATCTACCTGTCCATGTGATAACTCCAATATTGTTTGTTCTCGTTTTAAAACATCTTCATATTCAAAGCCGAAGGTTACATATCCTGTCCCATGATTCTCTTTGATCTTTTGAATTTCGTTCGCTTATTATTACGCGACTTCAAGGCGAAGGTTTTTACCCACAGCCTGGGCGTAATTTACCAATGTTGACAAACGAATATCCTCGGCGTGATTTTCAACTCTGGATATTGCTGATTTTTGGGTATGTAATTTTTTCGCCACCTGTTCCTGGGTCAACCCGGCCTCAAGGCGAGCCTGCTTTAAAATTACTCCTATTTTGAATTGCTCGTATCCCCTATCGAAATTTTTTGCGAATTCAGGAGATAATTTTTTTCTTAATTCAATAAGTTTATCGAGATCATCCATTTATCTTCCTCCTTTCGAGATATTCTTTTTTGCGCTTTTCCGCCAACTGAATTTCCTGTAAAGGAGTTTTCCGGCTTTTTTCTGAAACGAATTTGTCAACACAATCAACTCCTCTCCGCAAAAGAAACCAAGAAAACGGAAAATGTCACCTCCCACGCCGGCTCTTACCTCCCAAATATTATCGGTATTTACTAATTTTTTGAAATAGTTAGTCGGCACTCTGTCTAATTCCCGGATCAATCTCAAGACCCAGGTAACTTTTTTAAGTTGATTATCGGTTAAATTCTCCAAAAATTCTTGAACAGGTTTTTTTCCTGACGCGGTTTCATAAAATCTGATTGTTTTCATACAAGGATAGTAAACAAAAATGTGAACATTGTCAATAAACCCTTCAAGTGTCTTTTCATAAAAACCGCCCCGGCATAACACTAATTCAAAAAATCCTCAAGTTCTAAAGCGTATGATTTATTCCGGCGGATAAACAGTCAGCACTATTTTTTCACCATCCCCTTTAACATATGCCTGGCGGCCAGCAGCGGGTGTTCTTTCAGCATCCGCGGCCCGGCGTAACGCATTACCGCTTTTATCTGTTTTTTCATCGCCGGCTTATAGCAGTGAATTTCACACTTGCCGCAGGTTGTCCGCTTCTCCTGAAGCGGACATTTTTTAACCCTGGCAATGGCGTATTCAATCAGCTCATTACAGGCAGCACATGGCGGCGATTGACAGTTATGGTGATCACGACAATATAACTCAACCATAACCCTGATTGTCCGCCATTCCGCACGCATCCCGGCTTCCGGCAGCGCATCTTTTTTCATCTTGATTTCTCAGTTCCTTGATTTTATGGGGCAAAGATCCATATCCGGACGATCATTCAGACACAAGAAAGCACGAAAAAATCAGAATAAATTCAACTATTCTTCTTTTTCCGTGCTTTCATCGATAATTATGCTGCAAATCAGAACCTGAAATTACTTAACTTCCTAGAAATTCCAGAATTCATCAATCTCTTCATTGCTGAAATCCCAGACCGCATTATGCGGCGGCACCGGCTCGGTAACAAAAAATTCCGGCAAACGATCGTGAGCGCTGGTAAACCCGGCGGCCTGGTTGAAAGCCCGTTCGGTTTTAAGCACTGAAGATCCTAAGGCCGTAACATCATCTGTCGTCAGAGAAATCCCATAACGGGCATTCAGCATATCGACAATCGCCGGCAACGCTACCGGATCATCAAGCACCGCAAAGGCAACAAAAATACAGAGGCCGGTACTGTCAACCGCGGCGGTCGCAATCTGCAGATTACGCGAAAGTTCAACCTGGCCGTCTTTCTGCAAAGGATCGACAAAGCCGCCACATTTAAGAATATTGGTAGCAACTGTATAACCGGCCGTATGATCCGCTCCTTGAGTCGAAGTACAATAAGTTACGCCGATACCTTTAACGGAACGTGGATCATAAGCCGGGATCGCCTGATCTTTGACCACCGGCACCCGGGTCAGACCGTAAACCTTGCCGGTTACGGCGGCTCCGCTCCCGAGAATCCGCCCTAAAGGACTGCCTTCTTTAACTTCATTAAGGAGCTTAAGCAGGCCCGGACCATCACCAAACTCGATAATTCCGGCTTCCATCGCGAGCCCCACAGTTACCGACATTTCAATCGAATCAACCCCGATATCATCCATAATATTATCGGCCTGCGCCAGGATATCAAGATCGGAAATACAGCAGTGGGCCCCCATCGCCCAGATGGTTTCATATTCAAAGCCGGAGGTTACATATTCACCGGCCTTATCGACAAAAACCTGGGAGCACTGCATCACGCAGCCGGCATGACAACCGTGTTTGTTTTTACCGCCGCGCTCCGTAATCATCTCCGCCATCTTCTCGCCACTGATCATTTCATGCTCGGCAAAATGACCGGAACGGAAATTACGGGTCGGCAGCCCCCCGACGGCATCGACAATATTTACGAGAACATTGGTTCCGTACGCGCCCAGACCTTCACCGCAAATCGGATGATCAAGCAGAGCTTTGGCAAAAGTCTTGGCCGCCTCCTTAAATTTTTCAGCATCAACCAGAGGTACGCTTTTCGGCGTGCCGGCCGCATCAAGAGTGATATATTTAAGCCCTTTGGAGCCCATTACCGCCCCGAGACCGCCGCGGCCCAGACTACGAAATTTACCCTCCGGATCTTTAACCGAGATATTGGCCGCAAGCTGACAACGCTCACCGGCCTGCCCGATTGAAAGAAGCCCGCACTCTTTATTGTCGGCCAATCCCAATTTATCAACGACTGCAAAGTTACCGCAGCCGATTGTATCATCTTCCGGGACAATCGTTGCACCGGCGGCAGTTACTTTCAAGGCATAAAACCGGTTTTCGGCCGGTTTCCCTTCAATAATCAAAGCCTTGATTTCCATTCGCGACATCAGCTGAGCGGCGGTGCCCCCGGCATTACTCTCTTTAATGGTGCCGGTCAAAGGACTTTTCGCCCCGGCGGAAAGCCTGCCGGAATTAGCCGCCCGGGTTCCAGAGAGCAGCCCCGGAGCGAAAACCAGTTTGTTATTTCCCCCCAGCGGATGACAGGTGGGCTCAACTTCCGCCGCGACGATGGTTGAAGTCAAAGCCCGGCCGCCAAGCCCCTGCCAGGCCGTGGGCACGTCCTCGATTTTAACACTTAAATCACCCATATTAACCCGAAAAATCTTCTCAGCCATAGTCTTTGCCTCCCAACTAAATTATTACCCTATAAGTGACCACATATCCCGACGACTTTGACACAGTATACGGTTAAAGGTCAAGCGCATTTTTAACCGAAAGCTGGAAACATATCTTGACATAGATAAATTCATCATTATTTTAAGACAGTTAGCAATGTTCCAATCCAGGAAAAACCCATTTGCTATTACTCAAGATTTAATGCGGGAATAAACCCGCAACCCAAACAGGTCTTTGTGGCCCGCACCCAGGGGCGCTTCCGTTGCTCGCAAAGAAGTACTCTTATCAGAACATTTTCTGATTATTAAATCTTGTTTTTTGGTGCAGAAAATAACCTGTAAGGTACTAATGCGGGAACATATCCCGCAACCCAAACAGGGCTTTTCGGCCCGCAAATAAGTACTCTTATCAGAACATTTTCTGAT
>WFRP01000341.1 GCA_015486505.1 Pseudomonadota bacterium
TATTACGCCTCGGTAGTCTATGCCTACTTAGCTTCCCTTGGCCTGCCGCTGATTGCCGAAGACACCAGCAGCAAGGGCCGGGTCGATTTAACGATAATTCTGTCCGACAAGGTTTACGTTATTGAGTTCAAGGTTGATCAGTCGGGCAAACCCCTGGAGCAGATTCGGGAAAAAGGCTATTATGAAAAATATCTGGACGGTAAACGCCGTGTTTTTATCATCGGTATCAGTTTTGATTCCAAAGAGAGAAATATTACCGATTTTGCCTGGGAGGAAGTGCGGGAGCAATAAGCTATAAGCTATAAGTTTTAAGCTGTAAACTGTAAGTTTTAAGTTGCGCTGCAACTAAAACCGCTTACGAAAAACCACCCCCGCCCCCTCCAGAAGGTGGTGGGGGTAAAATTTGGCTGAATAGTTACCAATGAATAAATAAGGATGTTCCCGAGACCTCCATTTTCTATTGACCATACAACAATATCGGATTATAATGCATATTATTATCCGAACTATTGTCTGCCAAAGGAGGATCATTTAATGCACACTACAGATTATCTATCAGCAACGGCACTTTCCAAAAAAACTGCCGCCACCCTTGATTCCCTGGAAAAAGGAGAAACAGAAAAACTTATAATCCTCAAGAACAATACACCAAAGGCAATTCTTCTATCTATCGAAGCTTATGAAATCATGGAAGAAGAGATGGAAGATTTACGTCTTGCAACCCTTGCTTTCGCCCGAATTAACAGTTTTAAGCCGGAAGAAGCACTTTCACATAAAGAAATGATGGAAAAGTTTGGAATATGAACTGGACTATCAGATATCACCGAGACGTCGAGGATGACCTGGAAAGTGTATCTGCATCAGCAGCCCGGCGGATATTACGCGCAATTGATACTAAATTAACAAAAGCTCCATTGCAATTTGGAGCCCCGCTCTCCGGAAATTTATCGACCTTCCGCAAACTTAGAATAGGTGACTATCGATTGGTTTACCAAGTGATTAATGCAGAAGTTACTGTTTATGTCCTCGCGGTCGGTCCCCGCAGAGATAAAGAGATATACATTGCGGCCAGCAAACGAGTCAGGCAAAATTCCAAAATTGTTTAATTAAGTTCGGAGTAAGATTAAACATTAAAAACTTGACAATTTTATTTTTACTCTGTCCAATTAGTGCCTTACAGGTTATTTTCTGCACCAAAAAACAAGATTGATGCCCTCGTAAAAACTTCGGAAAATATTTTGCGACCACTATATATTGTGTTTACAGGTATTCAGAATCGCAATATATTGTGCCTAAAAATTTTTAGAAATACTTTTTACGGGACAATCAAGATTTAATAATCAGAAAATGTTCTGATAAGAGTACTTATTTGCGGGCCGCGAGGCTTCGTTTGGGTTGCGGGGATTGTTCCCGCATTAGATATAAACAGGGTCTGAGATGAACACAATGGAACCGGATTTTTTACAACAGTTGGATGAAAAAGACCAATTTAAAATCCAATACTTCGTTGAACTTCTACTTAGACAATCAAAATATAAAACATTCAAAAAAGAACTGACAAATCGCCGGAATGAGATCGCTGATGGAGCGGTTTTGACTCATAGTGAGATTTGGAATGAGTTAGATGTTTGAAATAGTTTATGCCAAAAGTATTTCAAAGGATCTGAAAAAAATAGCACCGCAAAATCTTGCAAAAATTAAAACAGAAATTGAGGAATTGCGAAACTTTCCGGACTTAGCACAGATAAAGCATCTGACAAATCATTCGTTGGCTGATTTCAGATTGAGAATCGGGGATTATCGAGTTCTTTTTGACGTGAACTGGAAAGATGAAAAGATCCAGATTCTCAAAGTTGACAAACTCGTAAAAAGTCAAAAACTCGATGGCTAAGTAAAAAACTTCATATGCAAGGCACCCAAAACCTGAGGAATGAGGCGTACATAGAGTACGCCGCAGTGACGAAGGTTGAAGGGTAACGCAGCAGATGAAGAGTTTTTACGACGCCATCAAAGTTGGTCACCGAAGAGACATCTATTGATGGTAGTAAAAATGGATCAAGACAACAAGTAAAAATTGAGTTATTATATTCCAAGGACTTGCAATAATGGGTGAAACATTTTCATATTATCCCGGCTGTACCTCGCATTCGACGGCAATCGAGTATATCGAGGCCAGTCTGGCGGTGATTGAGGCTCTGGGGATTGAATTACAAGAGCTTCCCGACTGGTGCTGCTGCGGGGCGGCTTCGGCGCATAATCTTTCCGGCGCGCTGGCGTTGGGGCTTTCCGCCTTCAATGTCGCTGAAGCGCAGAAGGCCGGGGTCGATCTGGTGATTCCCTGTGCCGGTTGTTACGGCAATCTGGCTCAGGCCGATTATACTTTGCGTTATAATGAAAACGAGCGTCAGCGTCTCGAAAAAGAGTTCGATTTTACCTATGATAAAAAAATAAAAATGCTATCGTTGGTCGATCTTCTTGCCCGCCAAGAGCTGCGGCCGGCAATCAAGGAACTCGTAAAAAAACCGCTGAAAGGCCTTAAAGTAGTCTGTTACTATGGTTGCGCGATTGTCCGGCCCGGCGCGGTAACCGGGGTCGATCTGGTGATTCCCTGTGCCGGTTGTTACGGCAATCTGGCTCAGGCCGATTATACGATGCGGCAGGATGAGAGTGAGCGTCA
>WFRP01000342.1 GCA_015486505.1 Pseudomonadota bacterium
GAAAGAGCAAGAGTCTTCAATGTCCATGCAGCCGGAAAAGTTGATCTCGGACAAAGAGACCTTGCGACTCTCGCCACCGGATATCCTGCTGACCAACTATAAAATGCTCGATTATCTGTTGCTTCGTCCGGATGATCGGCGCCTTTGGGAGCATAATAATCCTGAGTCCCTGCGCTTTCTTGTGGTTGATGAACTGCACACATTTGATGGGGCGCAGGGTTCTGATCTTGGTTGTCTGATTCGCCGTTTGAAAGCCCGGCTGGCGATCGAGCCGGATTATCTCTGTGCCATTGGCACTTCGGCTACGTTGGGCTCTGATCCGGAGTCGACGGAACTGCTTGATTATGCCGCGGCTCTGTTTGGTGAAAAATTTACTCAAGCCGGAATTATCTCCGAATCACGTTTAAGTGGGGGTGATTTTCTGGGAGAGAGCTTGATCTCCTATGTCGATATCATCCCCAAAGAAAAAGGAGCTGAACTTGATCCGGCCAAGTTCAGCCATTATGAGGCGTATATTAAGGCTCAGTATCGTCTCTGGTTCGGAGAGGTTATTCAGGGTGATTTTGCTGAACCGGGTTGGCGTATTGAACTTGGTAAGAAACTCAAGGAGAACCTGTTTTTTCATAACTTGCTGAAAATTTTAGCCGGCAAAATTTTTGCCTTTGATAAGCTTCTGGACGAATTGACCCGGGTGACCCGAGGCTTAAAAAATGATGATGATAAAATTTATAAATACCAGCTTCTGAACAGCCTTGTTGCTTTAGTCTCCGAGGCTCAGAAAGAGGATGGCGACAAAATTCGTCCGTTTCTCAATGTTCGTCTGCAGTTGTGGCTGCGGGAGTTGCGGCGGATGGTGGGTGAGGTTACTTTGGTAAAGCCCCGGTTGCGCTTTGCTGACGATCTTAACGAAGAACAACTGAAAACTCATCTTCCGCTGGTCCATTGTCGGGAATGCGGCAGTATGGGGTGGACGGGATTAAAGCGGGTGCGCAGCCTGGAGGTTTCCGGTGAACTTTCCGGTTTTTACCAGGCTTTTTTCAAACATGATCCCAAAGTGGTTTATCTCTTTCCTGAAGATAGTATCGAAGACGACCCGGAGAAGAAATTTGATTACTCATATTTATGTTCTAAATGTCTGCATTTAACTCAGTCTGAGGGTGAAAACTGCCCTTTTTGCAACCATTCCGAACTGATTCTGGTTTATATGCCGGAGACCAGAAAACAGGAGGGGAAACGCCAGATCAGTGTGAATGAATGTCCTTATTGCAATACGCCAAACAGCTTGACGCTGCTGGGTTCCCGGGCGGCCAGTCTGACCAGTATTATGATCACCCAGCTCTTTTCATCCTCTTATAACGATGACAAGAAACTTTTAACTTTTTCCGATAATGTTCAGGATGCGGCGCATCGAGCCGGTTTCTTCAGTGGTCGGACTTATCGGTTTAATTTTCGTGCCGCTCTGCAGCAGGCCGTTCGGGCTGGTGGCGCGGGGTTAACCCTGGAAGATGGGGCGCAAGCTTTTATCAGGCATTGGTCGGCCCGGTTTACAGAAAAACGCTATCTTGCTACCTTCCTGGCTCCGGATATGGAGTGGCTGCAGGATTACGAGTATCTCCGTAAAACGGGGGAGTTGCCGGAATTATCCCGTTTGCTAAGTGACGTAAATCAACGAGTTGCCTGGGAAATTGTCAGTGAATACGGCTTTCGCGCCCGAATCGGTCGGACTCTGGAGAAAACCGGCTCGTCGATTGTTTATGTTGATCCTGAGCGGTTGCGGAAAACGGTTTTACGGCTGCTGGAGCCGATTCGCAATGAATTCGGCATGCTGCGGGATATTGATGAACGTAAGCTTGGTCAATTTTTATTGGGGCTGATCATTCATCTAAAGAATCAAGGCGGTATCTATCTGCCGGTTTTAAAATCTTATATTGAGAGCTTCGGCCGTACTTATCTGCTGAACCGCATAAACTGGATGCCGAATTTTGGCCCCCATTCCCGGGCCCCGATATTTTTAACTACGCGTAAAAAAAGCCGCTTTGACCTGCTACACAGCTCTTCAAGCAGTCGGCGGACCTGGTATTTAGGCTGGCTGGAAAAATGTTTCTCCTCCACGCCTCTGGTAACGGCTGTGGCCCGGGATCTATACAGCCTGGTTTTGCAGGCATTGGTGGATGAAGAAGTTTTTGCCGTCTGGTCGGTGCGGGGTGATGAGGTTTGGGGGATAAGGCCGCAAAGCTTGAAAATTTCTCCTCGGGTGGCGCAATTTGTTTGTAGTGTGTGTGGTTCTAATTTATCAGTTGCGCTTAAAGAGAGCGAATATTTTAACAACTCCCGCTGTCAGCGATTTCATTGTTCCGGAACCTATCAACCCGGCAAATCAGGTGACGACTATTATGGAAAGCTTTATGAAAGTGGCGATATTGAACGAATCTTCGCCGCCGAACATACCGGCCTGTTGAAAAGAGACGAACGTGAAGCGTTGGAGCTTGAGTTTAAGGCTGAATCCGACCAGCGCCAGCCCTGGTTTCCCAATCTTCTTTCCTGTACGCCGACTTTGGAAATGGGTATCGATATCGGCGATCTTTCAGCGTTGGTGCTCTGCTCGGTGCCGCCGGCCCAGACAAATTATCTGCAGAGGATTGGCCGGGCCGGGCGCAAAAACGGCAATGCCTTGAATTTGACCGTGGCTAATGCCCGGCCTCATGATCTCTATTTCTTTGCTGAACCGGAGACGATGCTGGCCGGTGCTATTGAGTCGCCCGGCATTTTTCTCGATGCCTCAGCTGTTCTTGAGCGCCAGTTTACCGCTTTCTGTTTTGATCGTTGGATTGCTTTCGATGAAAGTGCGGCCCTGCCGCGACAGTTAGGGCAGGTGTTGAACAATCTGGAACCGGTCGATCCCAAAAAGTTTCCCCACAGTTTTATTAAATACATTGAGACCAATCAGTCGGATCTGCTGGCTCTGTTTGTCGGCCTTTTCAGTAATGATGATGGTTTAAGTCCGGATTCGGTAAAAAATCTGAAACTTTTTGTTGAAGGTGACCGGGTCTGGCAGGGGAGCCTGCGTTACCGGGTTATGAATGGTTTACATAGTCGTAACCTGGAGAGAGAGTCACTGCGCAAAAAGGTGCGCACTTTAAATGGCAAAATTAAAAAGAAGAAGAGTGGGCCGAAAGATAAGAACTTTGACCAGGATCTTAGGGAATTGGGCATTGAAAAATCAGCTCTGCAGGCCCTGATAAAAAATATTACCGACCGCAATATCTTTAATTTCTTCACCGATGAAGGGCTGTTGCCCAACTATGCTTTTCCGGAAGTCGGGGTGATGTTGAACTCTCTCATCTACCGCAAAAAACAGACGGTGCAGGAGGGGGAATCCAGTTACGAAACCTGGACTTATGAATATGAAAGACCGGCAGTCAGTGCCATCGCCGAACTGGCACCGGCCAACACCTTCTATGCTGGGAGTCGCAAAGTAAAGATTGACAAGGTTGATATGACGGTCTCTGAGGTTGAGACCTGGCGTTTTTGTGATAATTGTTCGCATAAAGAGTTGCTGGGTCCGGAAAAAGAGCGCGAGCTCTGCCGTAAATGTGGCAGCCCGATGTGGGCCGATGCCGGGCAGAAACGGTTAATGCTCAAGCTGCGCCAGGTGTTTGCTTCGACCCCGGACAACAAAAGCCGCATCAGCGATGACAGTGATGATCGCGATCCTCTCTTTTTTAATAAACAGATGCTGGTCGAGTT
This sequence comes from Pseudomonadota bacterium, assembly GCA_015486505.1. Taxonomy (GTDB): domain Bacteria; phylum Desulfobacterota; class Anaeroferrophillalia; order Anaeroferrophillales; family Tharpellaceae; genus Tharpella. The sequence goes on from WFRP01000342.1 coordinate 3,748, forward strand.
TGATGAAAACCGGGTAATGGATGCCTATAAGGTTGCCGCTGACTATCCTTTCGGTTTTGATTTTCTGGATAAGGTTGATTTCTGTGAGATCAATTTTGGTGAAAAAACCGAGATTGGCGAAAAAGTTACTATCGCCGGTGTGGAAGCGCCACGTAAAGGTTTTGCCATCTGCCGGGTGTGCGGCAAGGTTCAGAACAGTAAGAAGAAGGAGGAACCGGCTCATGATTTCAGCTGTACAGCCCGGGATAAAGATAGTGATAAAAATCTGATTGATTGTCTCTATCTCTATCGGCAATTTACCTCGGAAGCCATTCGTATTTTATTGCCGGTATCTATTATTTCCGGAGCCGATCGCAAACTGCAATCTTTTATTGCCGCCATTCAACTTGGTCTGAAACGAAAATTTAAAGGCAAAATTGATCATCTACAGACCACGGTTCATGAAGAACCGCTGCCGGACTCATCTTTCAAACGTAAATATCTGGTGTTATACGATACGGTACCCGGAGGCACCGGCTACCTGAAGCAGTTGATGCGTTCTCAGGATCAGTTGCTGGAAGTGCTGGAGTTGGCCTTTGCGTCATTAAAATCATGCCCCTGTAACCGCGATAAGGATAAGGATGGCTGTTATAAGTGCCTGTTTGCCTATCGCTCCAGTTACAACATGCCGGCAACCTCAAGGGATGCGGCCATTGAGTTGCTGGCGGAAATTTTGAGTTACAAAGATGATCTGGTCAAAACCGACAGCCTCAAAAATATCTCCCTTAATACCTTTATTGAGAGTGAGTTGGAAGCCCGATTTATTGGGGCGTTGAAAAACTTGAGCAGCGCAGAACTCCCGGTCATGCTCACTCAGGATCTGGTTAATGGTAAACCCGGTTATTTCCTGAAAGTCGCGGAAAAAGTCTATTATATCGAACCTCAGGTTGAACTTGGTGAACTGGACGGAATCACAGTTCCACCCCGGGCCGACTTTGTCATTCGGCCGGCCCGGATGCATGACCGGATAAAGCCGGTGGTAGTTTTTCTCGATGGTTACACATATCATCGGGATCGGGTGGGTAAGGATACGGCTCAGAGGATGGCAATTGTCCAGAGTGGCAAATATCTGGTTTGGTCTTTAAGCTGGCATGATGTGGAATCTAAATTCAGAACCTTGAAAAATTTCTATTGCGACTATCTTGATCCGACGGTATTGCCTTTTGGCCCCAGATTCAATGAATTATTAGGGACTTATGAGCTTGCCGGATGGCGGAAATTTCATCAGCAAGGCAGTTTTGATCTGCTGCTTAATTTTTTACAGTATCCGGACAGTGAGCAATGGCAAAAGTATGCTTTTGTGCATTCGTTATTGCATATGGATCCGGAGCGTTTTAATGATGCTGAAGCTGTCAAACAATGGCAGGATGGAGTTAAAGCCCACTTTCCGGCAGTAATAGCTGAATTTATAAACAGCACTGACGGCCCCTGTCGTTATGGTTTTTTCGAGCCTCTGGCTGATGATGGCTCGGTGGCAATAAAGCAATATGTTGTTTTCGGACAGGAGTCCAGAACTCCACCAAAGGGTGTCTGTATTGGCTGCTGTTTAGCCGATGATGAAGATGTCCGGCAAAAGGACGGGTTCCAGCCCGTCTGGAATGGGTTCCTGCGACTCTTTAACTATCTGCAATTTCTGCCGGAGGCTTTTTTTGTTACTAGTGAAGGTTTAAAACATCACTACTATGACAGCATAAAAATACTGGCGGACCGGGTTGTGGTTGAATCGGAAGCAACGCTGCCGGCGGGTGGTTTGATATCTGGTCAAGGGGAATGGGATGAAGTGCTGGAGTTGACTGATACTTCCATTCACAACTTACTCCGTCGCCTGCAGGACAACGGCTGGCCGGTTCCGGAAGCCGGATATGAGTTGGCCGGCGTTGATGGCGAGATTATGGCTTCCGCCGAACTTGCCTGGGAGGAGCTGAAAATAGCTTTTTTAGTTGATGATGAGATGATTGGTTTAGATCGTTTTGCAAAAGAAAAATGGCAGGCATTTCCCTTGCGAGAGCTCCAAGAAAACCCTGACGAATACATTTCTCTGTATCACAGGACAGGGCAAGGCAGGGCAGAACAGGAGGTATAAATAATGGTTTCGACGAACAGTTATAAAGTGAAGGTGGCAATCGCCGCGGATTTTTTGAACGCCTTTGCCCGGATTCCGGGTAAACAGCAAAACAAAGTGCTTGAATTTATCACGAAATTCCGCTCAAATCCGCTGGCATCCGGGATTAATTATGAAAAGATTGCCACCTTTAAGGATCAAAGCTTGCGCTCGGTTCGGATTGATAATACCTATCGCGGGATCGTTAAGAAACCGGATTCCGGGAATATTTTTATGCTCTTATGGGTAGATCATCACGATAAGGCCTATAAGTGGGCTGCGAACAAGGTCTGTGAAGTCAACCCGGAAACCGGTTGTCTGCAAATCTATGAGGTCGAGGATCAGACAAGCGGTCAGATAGAATCAGGCGCAGTGCCGAATGAGATTGAAGAGGTTAAGGGTGAAAAGATATTTTCATCTATACGCGATCGGCACCTGCTGAAACTTGGCGTTCCCGTTGACCAACTTTCACTGGTGCGCAGTTTTACGACTATGGATCAACTTGACGCCGCCGCCGAAAAACTGCCGGCCGAGGTTTACGAAGCTCTCTTTTTTCTCGGCGAGGGTTACTCTCTAGAAGAGGTTTTCCGAGAGATGGGTAAAACTGAAGCTGGATCAGAGGTTAATACCGATGATTTTGCAACAGCTTTGTCAAATCCTGATAGTAAACGCCATTTCTTTGTTGTTGAAGATGATCTGATCCTGCAGGAGATCCTGAAAGCTCCTTTAGAAAAATGGCGGGTTTTTTTGCATCCATCCCAAAGAAATCTGGTTGAAAGAGAATGGAATGGCCCGGTGCGGGTCTTAGGCGGCGCGGGCACCGGAAAAACTGTGGTGGCCATGCACCGGGCCCGATATTTGGCCGAAAATATTTTCAATAAAGATCAAGACCGGATTCTTTTTACCACTTTTACCCGAAACCTGGCCGCGGACATCCTGGAGAATCTTAAAAAAATCTGTCCCGAAAACATTATGCGCCGGATCGAGGTGATAAATCTTGACCGTTGGGTATTGGCGTTCCTTAAAAAAAATGATTATACCTATGACATCGATTATGGAAAAAGGACTATGCCGTTGTGGGAAAAGGCGTTGTCGTTGGCGGACGGGAGTTTGAATTTGGCGGACTCTTTCTTTCGTGAAGAGTGGAAACGAATTATTCAACCCCACGGGATTAGTACTTTCCCTGAATATGCCAAAATATCAAGAGTGGGTCGCGGGGTGCAGCTTAGTCGAAAAAAGAGAAAGGCAATCTGGCCGGTTTTTGAAGAGTATCGGGTTTTGCTGAATGAAAACCATCTCCGGGAACCGGATGATGCGATGCGGGATGCCCGGGTGTTGATGGCAAAGAAAGGTAATGTTCTGCCTTATCGGGCTGTGATTGTCGATGAGGCCCAGGATATGGGATCTCAGGCCTTCAGATTGATTCGGCAGATTGTTTCCGGCGGTGAATCGAAAAATGATATTTTCATTGTCGGCGATGCCCATCAACGGATATATCGCCACAAGGTTGTTTTGGGCCAATGTGGCATCAATATCAGAGGCCGGGGCCGGAAACTTAAAATAAACTATCGTACAACTGAAGAAAACCGGCGCTGGGCGGTCAATTTACTGGCTGGGGTCAAATTCGATGATCTTGATGGTGAATTGGATGATCAGAAAGGCTATAAATCACTGCTGCACGGAACGATGCCGATCATAAAAAATTGTTCATCTTTTCAGCAGGAGCTGGATGTCATTATTGGATTTTTGGATCAAGTGGAAAAAGAAGACGGCAATATCAGCGGTGTCTGTCTGGTCGCCCGGACAAATAATCTGTTAAAGCAATATGAGGGGGCTCTGAAGGCTCAAGGAAAAGAGACCTGCTTCATTCGCAGGAGTGAAGCCGAAGACCAGAGCAAGAAAGGTGTGCGTCTTGCGACTATGCATCGAGTTAAAGGCCTTGAATTCGACCGGGTAATCATCGTCGGAGTTAATGACGGGATCGTTCCGCTTGAAAACAGCCGGTATCAATCAAGCGATCAGGTGATCAAAAAAGAGACCGAGACCCATGAAAGAGCCCTGCTCTATGTCGCCGCAACCCGAGCCAAGAAGGGCGTTCTTGTGACCAGCTTTGGAAAACCCGGTAGATTTTTACAGTCCTCGCCAATTCCGGGGGCGTAACTTATAAGAGGATCTGTTGGTCGTAAATTTTTTTGCTCACTTATTATTGGGTACAGTTACAAGTCAGGTGGCCTATGCCGATAAATATACCACAGAGAAAAGCGGTTATTCAGGATATAAAAAGCCGGGGGGGAATGGTGGCGGCCGTTTTACCGATTCACTATCCCCGGGCCCTGTTGCGGGCCTTTAATATCTTTCCGGTTGAAGTCTGGGGTCCGCCCCGGGTTGATGTCAGCCTCGGCGGGTCTCAGCTGCAGTCCTATGTCTGCGCGATTGTCCAGAACGCTCTTTCATTTATAAAGATGGGGGCCCTGGAGATCGCCGATCTGATCCTGATACCGCATACCTGTGACTCGCTGCAGGGTTTGACTTCACTGCTGATTGATATGGTTAAACCGCCGTCACCGGTATTCCCGCTTTACCTGCCCCGGGGACGGCGTGAAGAAGATGTGATTTTTCTGGCGGAGGAATTGCAGTCGCTTTATGCCGGTTTGGCCGAGTTGACTGGTCGTCGGCCCACTGATGCCGAGTTGCTGGCCGCGATTGCGCGGGAAGAGCTCTGTGACCAATTGTCGGGCCGCTTATATGAGCAGCGGCAGACTTTGGGTCTGGGTAATCTCGATTTTTATCGTCTGCTTCGTTCCCGTGAGTATCTGCCTGCCGAGGAGTTTGCCGCTCTGGCTGAATCAGCTTTGGCGGTTGAAGCTGCGCCGCTGCCGGGAACGCCGCTGCTGCTTTCCGGGATTCTGCCGGAGCCGATGATGGTTCTGGACCTCATTGAAGAGATGAAAGGCCTGGTTGTCGCTGATGACTTTGCCGGCTGTGGTCGGCGCCTCTACCGGCCGGGTCTCAGCCCGGAGCCCTTCCGTCGGCTGGCAGAATCCCTGGTCGCCGCCCCGCCCGATCCTACCCGGGGCAATGCGATTGGCGACAGGGTGCAATTTCTTGTCGAGATGGCCGCTAAAACTTATGCCCGGGGCGTGATTTTTTACGAGGTCAAATTTTGTGAGCCGGAGCTTTTTGATCTGCCCGAATTGCGCGCGGCCCTGAAAGAACGGGGGCTGGTATCGCTGCATATCGAAGTCGATATTAACAACCCTTTGCCGCAGCAGACAGCAACCCGGATTGGGGCTTTTCTGGAAATGTTGAATCATTGAGCCTCGGACAGCCTCCTGGAGGTTCACGGCGGCACTTATATCTTATTATGACGATAATTAATTCCCTGAAATATTACTGGAATGTCAAGCTTACCGGGCAGCCGTTTCTCGCCTGGCAGCGGCGGCAGGCGGAGAGCCACCCCAAAATCTCTGCCCGCTGGCGTTCTGATATTCTTTCTCCCCCTTTAAAAATCGCGGCCCGAACCAGGGAGCTGATTTCACGGCATTATCTGGAAGGCCGTTATGCCGCCGGCCATCGTCCGGTCGCCTGGGTAACTTCGGGCGCGCCGGTTGAGATTTTGCAGGCTTTAGGGTTTTACATCCTCTATCCGGAAAATCACGGCGCTCTTTGCGGGGTGCGCGGGGCGGTGGTTGAGCTCTCCGGGGCCGCCGAGAATGCCGGATATTCGACCGATATCTGTTCCTATGCCCGAACCGACATCGGTTCGGTGCTTTCCGGAAAAACTCCGGTCGGGCGTCTGCCGCCGCCCGATCTTCTTTTAGCCTGCACTAACATCTGCCAGACCGTACTGCATTGGTATCGGGTACTGGCGCGTCATTTTCAGGTGCCGCTGATTCTAATCGACACCCCTTTCGTTTATTCAAAACTGGCGGAACATTCCCTGGAGTATGTAAAAATTCAGCTCGAAAACTCTATTCCGGCAGCGGAGCGGGCGGCCGGACGTAAACTTGATTATCGTCGGTTAAAAGAGATTGTTCAGCTGAGTAAAGATGCAACTGAACTTTGGCAGGAGATCATCAACCGGGGGCATCAGCGTCCGGCGCCGCTCTCGGTTTTTGATCAATTTATTCACATGGCCCCGATCGTTGAAATGCGGGGGCAAAAGGCTACCGTCGATTTTTATGCGGCCCTGCTTAAAGAGCTTGATGAAAATATCGCCAACGGGATCGGCGCGGTCCGGAATGAACGTAAACGGCTTTTATGGGACAATTTGCCGATCTGGTATCGGCTGCGTTATTTCGCCGAGTATCTCGGTGAGCACGGTATCTGTGTGGTGGCGTCAACTTATACTAATGCCTGGGGTGAACTCGCGCCTTTTATGAATACGCAAAAACCGCTGGCCGCAATTGCCAGGACCTATATCTCGCCGATTCTTAACCAGGGAACCGGATATAAACTGGCAACTATGCAGCGGATGGTGACCGAGTTTCAGTTGGATGGTATTATTTTGCATTCAGATCGCTCCTGCAAACCTTACTCAATCGGTCAGATTGAGCAACGCAATCGACTGATTCAGGAATTTGACATCCCGGCCCTGCTTCTGGAGGCTGATCACGACGATCCGAGAGCCTATGCCGAAGCTCAGGTGGCCTCCCGCCTGGCCGCCTTTGTTGAAATGCTTGATGATTAAACTATTTGGAGAATTATTTGATGGAAATTGCTGCGTTAGGGATTGATGTCGGGTCAACTACAGTTAAAATGGTGGCGGTGAATCGGGCCGGGGCGCTGGTCTGGGATTATCTGGAGCCGGTGGCTCCGCGAGTCAGCCGGCAGGTGGATGATTTTCTCGCCAAATTAGGTGCCAAGATCGGTTCTTTGGCGGAAATTCCCCTGGTTGCCACCGGCTACGGCCGCAACCTGGTACAGCAGGCCCGACAGAGTAAAACCGAAATCAGCTGTCACGCGCACGGGGTTTTTCAGGAGCTGGGCCACGGCGGAACCCTGATCGATATCGGCGGCCAGGACAGCAAGGTGATTGTGATCGGGGCCCGGGGCCGGATCCTCGATTTTGCCATGAACGACAAGTGTGCGGCCGGTACCGGCCGTTTTCTCGAAAACAGTGCCGCCCGGATGCAGATTCCGGTGGCGGAGATGGGGGCCGTGGCGCTCACGGCAACCGAAGAATTTACCATCACCAGCACCTGTACGGTCTTTGCCGAATCGGAGATTATCTCCCTGTTGGCTCAGGGGGTGGCTGTCGAACCGATTTTAATGGGTCTGCATCGCGCTTTGGTAAAACGGGTTGCGGCTATGGTTCGCAGCGTCGGCCTGGTGCCGCCGCTGCTGCTCTCCGGCGGCGTTGTCAAAAATCCCGCCATCCGCAAAGTCATCGCCGATGAAACCGGCGAAGAGGTCTTCGTCCCGACCCACCCCCAACTCATGGGCGCCCTCGGCGCCGCCCTCTTCGCCCTGAAACTTGCCGATTAGCTCTTGGCTCTTGGGTAGAGTAGAGAGCAGGCTTGTCCTGCTTTAGCCACGACCTATCTGTTTCCGCCTCTTTCGTCTGGCGGTGCCTCACTAGTCGCAACATAGCCGAGCTTACCTGCCCTCCCTCATCAAACCGTGCATACGGTTTTCCCGTACACGGCTTTCCGATGCTCTTCATTGTAAGGCATGCGTTTTACGCCACCCTGCAGTTGTTGGAAGTTTGAAAAGTCCATAGCCGTTATAGAGTTTAGAGGTCGGCAGACGATGGTAGGCTTGCGCCCGACTGTGTATCTTGAATCGCCGGCGTAAATGAGTACGCATTCTTTCTTCGACGTGCCATTTAACATCGCCAAAGACTTTGGTGCTGTTGCGGTAGTGAAAATAGCTGCTCCAGCCGCGTAAACTCATATTTACCTCTGCAACAAGATCAGGCAAGGGTATCGGTGTTCGTTTTCGGTCAGTCAAGATTTTCATACGATCTTTGACACGTTTAACCGATTTCGCTGATGGCTCTACATGCGGATAAAGTTTACCACTGTTACGACTCCGGCGCAGACAAAAAGAAAACCCCAGAAAGTCAAAGCTCTCCTTATAGGCATTCACAATGCTGGTCTTGGTTTCGTTGAGTTGTAAATCCAGTAAATCCAACACATAACGCAATACCCTCATGGGTTGATTAATATCTCCAACACAGAGGATAACGAGATCATCAGCATAACGGACAATCTCTGCTCCATACCTTTTTGCGAGATCATAACGTTCCCAAATTCTATCGAGCAGATGCAGGTACAGGTTCGCGAGAAGTGGTGAAATCACCCCTCCCTGCGGAGTACCAAGTCGATTGCCCTTGCCACCGCCTATCGTGCGCCGCTTACCATCTTCACCATCTTCTACGACTGCCGCTTTCAGCCACTGCTTAATTAACCACAGTATGCCCCCATCACTTATACGCTCGGCAACAACTGCCAGCAGTTTCGCATGGGGAATCGTATCAAAATATTTGGACAAATCGGCATCGATCACTTGGCCATGTCGCCTGAGCAAACCTTCTGCTATCGCATCGGCTGCATCATGAGCTGAGCGTTTTGGTCGAAAGCCATAGGATGTATCACAAAAATCTGCCTCAAATATAGGTTCGATGATCAGCTTGGCCGCCATCTGTACTACTCGATCCCGGATGGTAGGAATACCAAGTGGTCTTTTGCTACCATCGGGTTTGGGAATCCACACCCGGCGTACAGCTTGGGTGCAATAACTTTTACTTTCCAATTCGTCCTGCAATTTCTGCAGAAATTGTTCCTTTCCCGATCCGGCCTCTATGCTCGCAAAACTAACACCGTCAATACCCGGTGCTCCTTTATTTGAACGGACAAGGTGATAGGCATGATCCAGAATATCCATCCTGAAAACCTTGTCATAGAGAGCGTAAAAGCGAAAAGAAGGCTCTGACTTGGCCTTACAATACAGCTTCCTCTGAAGTGTCCTGATCTTCTCAGGAGTTGATAGTGTCATTCACAATCTCCATGATCCTCCACTCGTTGGTTGCATGAACAAAGTAGGGTCCCTTTCCTCAGGAAGAGTTTTGTTGTCTCTTTCCCTCAAACGGTACTATGAACCCCTCCGAATCCCATTGCGGCCCGCTACATTTTCAGCTTGCACCTTATACGCAGCCGTTGGCAGCTCTGTACTGCCACCACATTGGGCCTCCCGCACTGCACTGTTCTTCTTCCGTTACATGCCATCCCTGCTACCCCGGAAGATCCACCGGTCGCTTCCGTTATCTTTTTCCGGTGACTTCGGCCTTCCCTATTAGTGCCTTACAGGTTATTTTCTTGTTTTAAAACAAGAAAATGTTCTGATAAGAGCACTTATTTGCGGGCCGCAAGGCCCTGTTTGGGTTGCGGGAGTTGTTCCCGCATTAGACCACAAGGTCGGCATCTTCAATTAAGTAACGAGGCTACACATAGGTTCACTTTCGTTACGGCCTGCAACTTTGCCCGTAGGAAACTTACAACCCCCGGTTACCCGGACGCTGCTTCCCGGTACTAATGAGGTGTACGGACAACTC
>WFRP01000343.1 GCA_015486505.1 Pseudomonadota bacterium
CCGCCGGAGAGTTCGCTGGTAAAACGGTCGGAAAGATGATCGAGATGGATTAATTGCAAAATTTCAGCCACCGCACACAAATCTTTCTCATTTCCAGAATATCCGGGATTAAGCGCCTGGCGGCCCAAAAGAACAGCTTCAAATACCGTACACTGCACCGCGTTCGATTTCTGCGGCATATAACCGCAATAATTTGCGAGTTCCTTGCGGGTAAAATTTCGATAGTCATTACCCGATATCAGGACGGTCCCGGTTCGGGGAACGATAAGCCGGTTGATAATTTTCAAAAGAGTCGATTTGCCGGAGCCGTTGGTGCCCATAATTACACCGAGTTTACCGGCCGACAGGGTGAACGATATATCTTTAAGAATCTCGGCTTTGGTATAGGCAAAACTTATGTTCCTGACTTCAAGGCTCATTATCGGCCTCCCCGGCTGCAGATCAGCAGATAGATAAAAAGCGGGGCCCCGGCAAATGAGGTCAAAATACCGACCGGCAGCACCACCGGAGCCAGCACCAGCCGGGCACAAAGGTCGGCAAAAAGCAGCAGCGCCGCTCCGGCAAGAGCTGAAAAAGGAATCAGATAACGGTAATCCTGACCGACCAGAGGCCGCATCAGGTGCGGAGCAATCAGTCCGACAAAACCGATGACACCCAGGAAAGCTATGGTTAAAGCGGTGAGCAGTGCGGTAATTATCAAGGTGACAAGACGTAAACGGCCGACATTAACCCCGAGACCGGCGGCAGTTTCACTACCCCAAAGAATGGCGTTATAACTCCAACTCCGGCGCCAGAGATAAAAAATTGTCGGCAGCAGCAGGCTCAACATCAATCCCAGATCCCGCCAGCGGGCTTTGCCGAGATCACCAAAAGTCCAGAAAACAGTACCGGCGACTTCGATATCGCTGGCAAAATATTGCATCAGCATCGTCAGGGCCCCGAAGAAAGCACTAAGGGCCACCCCGGTCAGGATTAATGATTCCGGAGTAATGTCACAGAGTAAAGCTAACAGGGTCAAAACCGCAACCGTCAACAGGGCCCCGGCGAAAGCAGCCAGAACGATGACGTAGGGTGCGAGAGACGCAAACGCCGGAGCGTCAGCCACCGCGGCCGGAAGAGTACCGGCACCGAGCCCGATAATCGCGAAAGCGGCCCCGCAGGCAGCCCCTTGTGAGACCCCGAGTGTAAACGGTGAAGCTAAGGGATTGCGCAGCACATTCTGCATAGCGGCCCCACTGCAACCCAGCGCCGCACCGGCGATCAGGGCGGCAGCGGCCCGGGGAAAACGAATTTGCCAAATGATATGACGAAGCAGAAGATCATCACGACCGCCGCCTAATATATCAGCTAATTTTAACCAGGATATTTCGTAGGTGCCGATTTTCAGCGAAAGCAGAAAAAGAAGAATCAGGCCCATACCTAAAAATAGACCGCCGAGATTCCGCCGGCAGAGGCGGCTCTGATAAGCGTGAATTGACAAATTTTCAGAGTTACTCATCGGCCAGAGACACCATTTGCAAACTGAAAGGCCGATAGGCGGGCAGGGTTGCCGAATCAACCTTCAACCCGAGAAAAAAATTGAAGATTTCGGCAATTTTGACCGCAACGAAACCGGGCTTGAAACTGTCCGGATAGAGTTGACTGCCGATATAGTAAGCATTGGCCAAAGCACTGGCGATGTTGGTGTTATATTGGTTATAGGGCAGAACCGAATAAACCCGGTTCGCCGTAACCGCCCGCAGGAGCTGATAGTAGTCCATTTTTTCCAGATATTCCCGACTGACAAGCCGGCGGCTGCTGCAATCAAGGAAAATCATCTGCGGATTCCATTGCAGAAGCTGCTCTTTATTGATAAAAATATGGCCCGTATCCGGATTGTCACCGACAACATTTTCGGCATCAACCAAAGCCCCGGGCGCATAACCGGCCTCGGTACTTTCAATCCCGTGCATTCCTTTATATGCCAGACCACCGAAATAGACCCGGGGTGAGGGGTTGGCGGCGGCCGCAGTTTTTTCACTAAGTTCCTGGCGGGCATTTTTTAAATAACGGGCAATCGCCGCAGCCCGCTCCGGCCGGTGCAGAACCATTCCCATCAATTTCAGTGACTGCAGAGCCTCATCCCGCCAAACTCCAAGTTTACCATAGCTCAGGATAACCACCGGAATGCCGGTTTTCGCCTGCAGATTCTCTACCTGACCACGATCAAGACCTATACTGAAAACCACCTGAGCGCGACTGGCCAGCAGGGCTTCAAGCTGCGGAAGTTTGCCGGGGCCGCCGCTGCCGATTTGCGGCAGCTGAGCAATTTTTTCCGAGATTACGCTTGAATACGGACGAAAGAACGACGGCAGCGCTCGGGTTTCCAGCGTTTCGATACCAACCACCAGATCGGCAGCCTTAAGATAAACCACCAGCCGCAAAGCCCCGGGCCCCAGAGCCACAATTCGCTCGACCCGATCCGGCACAGTAACGCTGCGGCCGGCAAGATCAATAATCTCTCGGGCCGACACCGGCATTGCACTTAAGATTAAAAAGAGTATTACTGAAAACATTTTTATTTTTTTCATTGCATCTCCTTTTAAGTAAAAAAAACTTCATATGTACCCCAAGGGCACTTCCTCGCTTCGCTCACGGCGAGGGTAACGCAGCAGATGGAGAGTTTTTACGACGCCATCAAAATTTGCCGCTGAGTTTGCAGATAGTACTGAAAGGCACGCCTGAATAATACTTAGTCGCCCTGTAACCATCATCATCGGCTTTGATCGCCCCGATATATTTTTGCGCAAAAAGATTGATAAAATCGATCCCGAAACGGGCCTCTTTTAAAAACCAGAAATTTTTCCGGCTGTAACCGAGATTGAGATCGACAACCGTATAGGCATCAATCTTCTCCCGGTTCTCGATATCACCATAGCGCCGGCCGACATAGCGAAGAATCGGCGAAACCGAAAATCCCTTGTAATTGAAGATAAAGCCGGTTTTCAGCAGCCAGCGGGGGGTGTCCGGCAAATCGTTACCGTCAATTTTGCGAGTACCATTTTGCGAACCGGGATCGTCAGTGAATGTGGCCTTGGTATAACTGGGATTAAGAAATAATATCAGGTTGTCGGCCGGGTAAATATTAAACTCAAGCTCCAATCCCCGAACCGTCGCATCGCCGACATTCTGGTGATAATAAAGTTCCAACTGCTCATCGTAGGCGACAAATAGCAGATTCTGCTGACGGGAATAAAAGAAGGTCGGCGCCAGACTGAACCAGCGCTGCTGCAGACTCCAGCCGCAATCGAAATTATCCGAGATTTCCAGTTCCCAACGATCAACGATATCCTGCAGAGTCTGACCCGCCGCCAGAAACTTGTTCCGGTGCCGACTGTAAATCTGGGCGATCGGAACATAAGCGTAGGGCCGCATATAATTGCGGCCGTAATTGACATAGAAATCAAGATCCTGAGAGAATTTATAGCCGAGACTCAGTGAAGGCAGCCACTTTTGATAGCGCATTGCATCAAGACTCATATCACTGTCCACACCCAGGTTGTTGTTTAAGGCTTTTCCATAGGTGCAGGGCGTGGTCTTATCACTGAAATAGGCCCGGTTGGCGGGCTCTTCGTAAGCAAAATATTTAATTCCAACCTGACCGGAAAGGGGCCCGAAGCTGTGGCTGATTTGCAGATACGGGGTATGGATGTTGCCGGAACCCCGATTCTCGGCAAGGTAGGCCCAGCCGACATAATCGCGGCCCTGAGGAGTGATCCGCTCCTTGCGGATGTATTTCTCCAGATCATGATTTTCATACCAGTAACCGGCACTGACCAGGGTTCCGGCCCAGTCGCCGACATACTCCAGTTTAGCCCCGAAACGTTTTCCATCAACATATTTGTCCGCCCCGCCATCCAGCCATTTTTTATATTCAGAAGAAAAGTAGGGTTTTAAGGCAAAGCTGTGTTTGTTATTCGGGTGATAATTTATAATCGCCGTCACATCGTGATTTTGGGTCTCGCTGCGATGGTATTTATAATAATTATAATCAGCCGGCGTTCCCGTCAGCTCTTCCAGATAATCGTCGCGATAGTGAGTCGAGAGATCTCGGGTCTGTTCGTAGTTCAGAGCTTTGTAGAGATCCTGATCGACTTGATTGTAGTTATAGAAAAGCTCGGCCTCAATGTTTGAGTTGATCTTCTGATTAAACCCGAATGTAATATGGTCGCGGCCGCCGACCTCACCCGCGCCTTTCCACTTGTCAGCTTTGGTATATGATGCGGAAAGAAAGAATTTGCTTAAGGTCGGCAACTTCCCGGAATCAAGCCGGAAAAAACTCCGGGTCAGATAATTTGAGCCCAAACTCTGCTCAAACTTCAGGGCGAAATCATCACCGGGTCGCTCATAACTCAAACTGATGTTACCGCCGCGGTTGCCGGTTCCGCTGCTCAAAGCTGCCGGAGTGGCCCCGCGATAAAGTTTTATCGCCGCCATATTTTCCAGATCGTAAATGTAGTCCCGGGGACCGATACTCATAATCCCATAGTTGGGAATCCCCTCAACACTCAGAGCCGTGAACATACTTTTAACCCCGCGCAGCCGCATTTCGACACCGCCGATACCGGTGGCATCGGTAAGCTCGGGATTAAGGCCGGGAAGAATGGTTAATGCCTTATAAGTGCTGCTCAAACCGCCGACCCCGGCAAATTTCAGACCGGCAGAAGTAATTTCACTCCCGGTATAAAGCAGATCACCCTCTTGCCGGGTGGGACTTACCGGTGCCGCCGTGACCGTGATTTCATCCATCCGGGTCAGCTTTTCCGGAGCGCCTGAACTTTCAGCCCGTAACGAGCCCGGACAAAACAGCGTAACCATTAAAATTAATGCGGGAATAAACCGCGCCAAATTATAATTCACTTTACTCGCCTTAAAAATCACAACCAATATCTCCGAATCGTAAAAAAAAGAAAAAAACCAAAAAAAAGGCCACGAAAGCGGCGGCTCATCTCTATGAACCAACCGACCTTCGTGGCCGTAAATAACTGCAGACTGTCGCAGTTGATCGGGTATCGTTATAAAATACCCCTTTGATAAATCATCTTTATTTCTTACAGAATCATGCTTTTTTGCATTCACGGTAAGTCTGCAGCCGTCATGGCCGCGCTGATGACTCAACCGGAAACGC
>WFRP01000344.1 GCA_015486505.1 Pseudomonadota bacterium
AGAAAATGTTCTGATAAGAGTACTTATTTGCGACCAGCGGATTGCCCTTGGGGTACGGGTCGAAAAGGACCAATTGGGTTGCGGGGATTGTTCCCGCGTTAGCTTAAAGATTCAATCATGAGGAAACAGAGTGATGCATAGCGTAATTTTAGGAACAGGTTCAGCCGCTCCGGAGAATGTGGTGACCAATCATGATCTGGAAAAAATAATGGATACCAGCGATGAGTGGATTGTCCAGCGGACTGGAATAAAATCAAGGCATATCTCACTTCCGGGTGAGAAGTTTTCCGATTTCGCTCTGCCGGCGTCACGATTGGCGCTGGAAAGAGCCGGGCTTGAAGCGACGGATATTGACTTTATCTTTGCCGGGACGATGACGCCGGACTATTTAATGCCTGCCGGCGCCTGTTCCGTGCAAGCCTTGCTGGGCGCGGAAAAGGCGACGGCTATGGATGTCTGCGCGGCTTGTTCCGGTTTTATCTACGGGCTTTCAATTGCCGATAAATATCTTAGATGTGACCCGACTTTGAATATTCTGGTAATCGGCGGTGAGATTGTCAGTCACCATCTCGACTGGGATGACCGGACGACCGCGGTTCTCTTTGGTGATGCGGTCGGAGCGGCAGTTATCGGCGCGCGCGCGGACGGCCACCGCATACTGGCGGTTGAGACCGGCTCCAACGGTAATCTCGGTGAACTGCTCTATATCCAGGGCACCGGTTCCGCGACCCCGGTGACCAGGGATTTCGATATAAAAGATAACTATATTCAGATGCGCGGCCGGGAAATTTTCAAGCATGCCATCAAGAATATGGTCGAAGTCTCCAACCGGGCTCTGGCAAATGCCGGTAAAACTGTGGAAGAGATCACAAAAATAATCCCGCATCAGGCCAATATGCGGATTATCGAGATGCTGGCCAAGCAGTTTAAAAAGCCGATGGAGGAAGTTTTTGTTAATATTGACCGTTATGGCAATACTTCCGCCGGAACAATTCCGGTGGCCCTTAACGAAGCCGCGACCACCGGCTTTTTGGAACCCGGAGATCTGGTGTTGTTGACGGTCTTCGGCGGCGGTCTGACCTGGGCGGCGGCGGTCGTTGAGTGGTAACAGAAAATGTTCTGATAAGAGCCCTTATCTGCACCCATCGGAAGTGGCCCCGGGTGTGGGCCGAAAACTTTCTTTTGGGTTGCGGGGATTGTTTCCGTATCAGTTTGTCGGTTATGGAATAAAACCGGTTCCGGTCTATCCCAGATAACGATTGAAATAGCCGAGTTTCAGTTTCGGAAATTCCCGCCGCAGCCGGTCGATCAGGTTGATTATGCCGATAGGGTTTGAGAACTTGTGTTGAAAAAGGTCGAAATATTGACGCGGGTCAATGCAGAGGTTGCGCATCTGGATCTGATTGATTTTATACTTATCGACTAATTGCAGAAGGGCGTTTACTTCATCCTCGGAGTCGGTAACCCCCGGCATTACCAGCAAATTTAAGGCTAAGTGGAGGCCACCTTTTTTCGCCCGCTCCAGGGATTCCATAACCTTGGCGAAAGTATAATTCCGGGGGCGGTAATAGGGGAGGTAGGTGCGCTCCCGGGCGGAATTGAGACTGACCCTGATTGAATCCATACCGGCTTGAGCCATTGCCGTAACCTTATCCGGCAGACTGGCGTTGGTATTGACATTAAGAGTGCCGCGTGTTGTGACCCGGCGTACGGCCCGGGCAAATTCACAGATGCGCCCGGCCTGGAGAATCGGGTCACCTTCGCAGCCCTGGCCGAAACTTAAGACCGGATTTTCCGCGACTTCGATATGGGGCAGGGCGACCTCAAGCAACTCCTGAACCGAAGGGACAAAATCGATCCGCTCATGTGACGCGGGACAGCTTTCGCCGGTTTTGACGGCTTCCTCTTCCTGGAAAGAGAGACAGCCGATACAGTTGGCGTTGCAGGTTGGAGAGACCGGCAGCGGGCACTCCCAGCGGCCGAGAAAAAAGTTTTTGGCGGCAAAACAGTGATAATCGACGGCGCAACGGCTTAAATGGTTGATAAGCCGGTTGTCGGGATAGAGAGCAAGTTGTTCATCGACTCCGGCAACAACTTCAACATCATCAAAAAATTCGGCCTCCCACTGCCGGTTTTTGTCAATCCGGCAGGCGCAAGTGACATAGCCGACTTCATCCGACCAGCCGACGGCGGCATAAGCCCAGAGCGGTAAAGTATATGCTTTTTTATTATACGTAACCGCCGGCAGGAGAAAGCGGCTGTAGGCGGGCGGCAGAAAGGCGGCAACGCCTTTGAGCGGAGTGTTGCCGGCCCCTTCAAGCCGGTTGATTGGGCGGTTTTTGCGACTTTCCGGGTCGAAGCCTAAAGCCGGGCAGTCCGGCAGAAAAAACAGGCGGCTTGCCTCCGGCAGCGGGATCAACTCCCGGGCTTCCGGCCGGCGGCTTTCAAGCCCGGAAGCGCCCAGCATTTTCCAGGTGGGGTGATCGAGGATTTCGCCTTTGTTATTGGCGACCAGGGCATAGACTGAATCAGGGTTAATCAGTTTTGACATTGACATACTTATCTATCTGTAATATTTAGCCTGGTGGCAAATCCCGCGACCCAATCGCGCCTTTGCGGCCCGTATCCAGGGGCACTTCCGAGGGTCGCAAACAAGTGCTCTTGCCAGAAGATTTTTTTGTTTTAAAACAGGGAAATAGCCTGAGAAGGCATTAAAAGGTTGACGGCATCGGCAAAAAAACCGGCAATTGCGATCATCTCTAATCCAACAGTTTTATTTAATCAAGGAATATCCGGTATAATGTATCAGGTTCGTAAAAAAAGCTCTGCCCGGCAGCGCTTTTTTATTTTTTTATCGTCTATAATTTTATTGTTCACCGGTGCCTGTGCTTCTAAAATTGTCGTTACTAATCCGGAGACCCTTTACCGGAAAGCGGAAAAGGCTTATCAGGACGAGAGTTACGGGCGCGCGCTTGACCTTTATCAGGCCCTGCAGAATGAGTTCCCGGATACTGAATATGCCAAACTGGCGCTTTTGCGCACCGCCGATATCGCCTACAGCCGCAAAGAACTGGAAGAGGCGGCCCGGAGCTACAATGATTTTATCAATTTCAACCCGGATCATCCCAAAGCGCCCTATGCTTATTATCAGGTGGGGATGACCTATTATGTAACCCTGGAAACCATCGATCTGGATCTTGAGGCTTTGCGTCAGGCCCTGGAAACTTTTCAGAAGGCGCTGGCCCTCTATCCCGACAGCCCGCCTTATACGGCAAAAATCATCCAGCGGATCAATGACTGCAAGCGCCGTTTTGCCAAGCGCGAGTTTTATGTCGGTTTTTTCTATTATGAACAGGGAAAATTCCTGGCGGCTGCCAACCGGTTTAAATATCTTCTGGCCCACTATCCCGGATATATAGATGATAAGGTATTTTACTTTCTTGGTCTTGCTCAACTTAACCGGGGTGATGTCAAGGATGGTCACCGGGCGCTTTTGACCTTGACCAAAGCCTTTCCGGAAAGTCCCTATGTCGCTAAAGCCAGGCCCTGGCTTGATAAGGATGAAGGGCCGGGGCTGCCGCTGATGTTTATGGCCAAAGAGTATTTCTGGTTGAAAGACTACGATGTCGGTGATCGTTATTTAACGACCTCGTTTGCCCCGGAGAACTATTCGCCGCGGCTTTTCAATATGTTGAGCGGTCAGCGGAATCAGGGCAAACCGTCGCCGCCCAAAGAGGTTACTTTTGCTTCACTTTATCGGCCGAACGCGAAGCCGGTGGAAAAAAAGCTCGAAGAATCCCGGAAACCCGCGCATAAAAAGCCTGCCGCGGCTGCGGTCGCGAAAGCGGGCGGGCCTCAGCTTGAAGGGGCCGGGGTTGTCGCCGAAGAGAGCGCCGCTGCCCTCAAGCCCCGGGCCCAGGCCCATCTGGGGCAGGCGGGAGATCCTCTGGAGATTATCTCCGACTGGACCGAAGCGGATCGGCAAAAGGGCACGATTACCTTTGGCGGCAAAGTGGTGGCCCGGCAGAAAGATATGGTGCTTTACGCTGACCGGGTGATCAACTATTTCGATATGGACAGTCAGAAACTGGTCAAGGCGATCGCGGTCGGCAACGTCAAACTTAATCAGGCGGACAAATTTGTTACCTGTGAAAAGGCGGAGTTGCTGCAGGCGGAACGGAAAATAACCTTAACCGGAAATCCGGTGATGTGGCAGGGCGAAAACCGGGTTTCCGGTGAGCGGATAATCATCTACCTGAATCAAAGCCAGGCCGAAGTCTTCGGCGGCAAAAAAGGCAAAGCCAAAGTAAAAATCCAGCAGAAAGAAAGGTAAATTTCCGGCTTGACCAGATTGGCACTCAAGTTACAGGGAAAACCGGCGAACTTTGCTTCGTCTGCGCCCATCGGAAGTCGTTTCAGGGTCAGGCTTTGGGGTCAGGCTTGACTTATGGGTTTCAGGGTCAGGCTTGACTTATGGGTATTTGGACTCGATCTGAGCTAAGCGGTCGGGTTCGTAAACCCCTTTTTCGGTGATGATGCCGGTGATGAGCCGGGCCGGGGTGACATCAAAAGCGGGATTGTAGACTTTAACCGCGGCCGGCGCGGTACGTTTTCTGCCGAAAAATCTTACTTCATCCGGGTCCCGTTCTTCGATGGGGATTTGACTGCCGTTAGCTAAAGAGAAATCGATGGTTGAAGTCGGCGCCGCGATGTAGAAAGGCAGATTATGGGCTTTGGCCGCCAGGGCGACACTGTAGGTGCCGATTTTATTGGCACTGTCGCCGTTGGCCGCAATCCGGTCGGCCCCGACAATGACCAGGTCAATCATACCTTTACTCATACAGTGCGCCGCCATATTGTCGCAGATCAGCGTGACCGGGATCTTGTCTTGAAGTAATTCCCAGGCGGTTAAACGCGAACCCTGAAGCAGGGGCCGGGTTTCATCGGCAAATACCTGAATCTCTTTTCCCGCATTATGGGCGGCGCGAATAACCCCCAAAGCGGTGCCGTAATCAGCACAGGCCAGGGCCCCGGCATTACAATGGGTTAAAATCCGGGCTTTCTCCGGAACCAACCGAGCCCCGTGTTCTCCTAAAAGATGGTGGTCGCGTTCATCTTCAGCGAAAATTAAATCAGCTTCCTGAAGAAGTTGATCCCGGAGAAGCTGATCCCGGAGAAGCTGATCCCGCAGTCCAGCATCGCTGAGACCGTTTTCCAATCCGGCAGCGCCGGTTTTTTTCATTCTTTCCAGCGCCCAAAAAAGATTAACCGCGGTCGGCCTGGTGGCGGCAAGTGCGTCAATTATGCGGTCAAAACCCGCTTTTGTCAGAGGCCGGTTCAGGGCGATCTCTTCCTGAACCCCGATTACCACACCATAGGCAGCCGCCACCCCAATCGCCGGGGCTCCGCGCACCGCCAGAGTTTTGATGGCATCGGCGACCTCCTGCAGAGTTCCGCAATCAAGAAAACTCTCTTTATTCGGCAACCGGCGTTGATCCAGAAGGCGCAGGGTCCGGCTTGTTTTCCGCCAGACTAAGGTTTGAAAATTACTCAATTACCTGGGGTACCCTGAAAAAACGCTCTTCCCGCTGCGGGGCGTTGTTTAAAACCTTTTCGCCGAGGCCCTCCCGTCGCCGGTCTTCCCGCATCGGGGTGGCGCTGGCCGCGACGTGGGCCAGCGGCGGCACACCTGTAGTGTCGAGTTCCCGGAGTTTGTCAACATAGCCGAGGATTGCATCCAGTTGATTCTGGTATTCTTTCATTTCGTTGTCACTCATTTTAATTCGGGCCAGAGCGGCAACATGTTTAACGGTTTGCAAATCGATTTTTTCCGATGCCATAGTGATCCTTGTAATGGAAGCTGTAAGTTTTAAGTTTTCGCGGAAGTTACAGAGGTCGGCCACTTATTTCCTTGAAGTGTCGGCTATATTGCATATAGAGAGGAATTTGTCAAAAAAAGATTATTTTTTGGTTGACGGTTGCGGCAGGAATATGTTCAATGTGTGAGGCTGCGGTTGTGAGCCGCATTAGTACCTTACAGGTTATTTTCTGCACTAAAAAACAAGATTTAATAATCAGAAAATGTTCTGATAAGAGTACTTATTTGCGACCAGCGGATTGCCCTTGGGGTACGGGTCGAAAAGGACCAATTGGGTTGCGGGGATTGTTCCCGCGTTAGCTTAAAGATTCAATCATGAGGAAACAGAGTGATGCATAGCGTAATTTTA
>WFRP01000345.1 GCA_015486505.1 Pseudomonadota bacterium
CGGGGGTGGTTTTTCGTAAGCGGTTGCGGAAACGATTTCGTTGTTTTTCGGAAGCGAGCGGGAGCCCATCAGCATTGCAACTGTTTGAGCGTAGCGAGTTTTGCAAGGCGGGCGCAGCGAGCGTAAGGAAAAACAGAAATCTTAACGCCTAACGGAGAAAAACCGCGCCCGACCCCGAATTCGGCCGAATAGTTACGATAAGATAAAAATTACGACATAACAACCGTCTATTCGGCCAACTGCAACTGATGCTGGGCAAAGGCATTGCGAACCGCGACGTAAGGATCAAGCGCCCCGCTGAGCATCTTTTCATACTCTCCCAGCCTGAATGAAGTCTGGTTGACAGACTTCGAAGCCTTGACGACAACCACTGCCACAGGATCACCATTTAAGGCATACCATATTGGTGAAGTCAATGTATCGCCAAGCAGGCCGCCAACCCCGCGCAAATCACTGGGGCCATAAAATGGAATAACCAGATAAGGACCGTTGCCGACACCGTAGAAGGCCAGGGTTGATGAAAAACGCCGCTCCCGTAACTCCCGTCCGTCATAAGTCGATGGGTCCATCAAACCGCCGACCCCGGCGGTGCTGTTCAAAAGAAAGCGCAAGGCAGTTTCCCGGGCCTCAACCCAGCGACCCTGCAGCAGGGAATTGATAATACGGGTCGGTTCAAGCAGGTTATTAAAAAAATTAAGAACCCCGGTCCGGAACATACTCGGCGTTACGTTCCGGTAGGCTCTGGCGGTCGGTTCAAGCAGCCAGAGATGAAGTTTGTTATTAAAAGTGAAAAATGAGCGGTTAATCCCCTCCAGCGGGTCATTAATTACCGCTATCGGCTCATCGTACTCGGCAAAATCGTCATCAAACTGAGCCGCGGCCGAATCCGATGCAGCCAGACAGAAATCAGCGTTAATAAGCATTCCGGAAAGAATGAAAGAAAAACATAAAACTGAAATCATAAAATATTTTCTTGCAACAAGTAATCTTAACATCTATTTTACCTTTCCGAATACATACTTACTGATTAAAGATTCAAGATCGACCGCTGATTCGGTTTCAGTTATTTCATCACCGTCCCGCAGAAAATCATCATCGGCGCCGGGCGTGAGCAGCACATATTTATCACCGATGATACCCTGGGTTTTAATCGACGCAAACACATCACTGCCGATTTTCACCTCCGGTTTAAGCGCCATAACCACCATAGCCTGATCGTCAACCAGAGAAATTTTTGCCACCTTGCCCACCGGAACCCCGGCGATTTCAATCCGGGCGCCGCGTTTTAGTCCGCTGACTGAGTCAAAACTGGCATGCACCTTATAATAATCTCCACCAAAAAGCTCAAGCCCGCCCAGATTAAGTGTCAGATAAGCAACCGCCAGCAGGCCCACCACCATAAAGGCGCCGACCGACATCTCCAGATTAAATTTTTTCATCATTATTCCTTAAAAACAAAATCCTGAGCTCTCTCAGCGTTACTGTGATGAAACTCACCCATGACCCGAATGATAAATTCCCGCACAAAAGGATCCAAACTGCGCTGCAGCTCATCCGGAGCCATACAGGCCCGAACCTCACCCTGATGTAAAATAGCAATTTTGTCAGCCAGATTAAAAATTTTGGGAATATCGTGGCTGACAATCACACTGGTATAACCCAGCCTTTTCTGGGTCGCAAAAAAAAGTCGGTAAACATCATGACTCTTAACCGGATCAAGGCCGGTAGTCGGTTCGTCAAAGAGTAAAATATCCGGCTCCAACTGCAGAGCCCGGGCCAGCCCGACCCGTTTCTTCATGCCGCCGCTCAATTGATCCGGATACTTATCGGCACTGCCGCCAAGATCCATCATCTGCAGGGATTTTTCAACCTTGATCTTAACCTCAGGCTCCGACAAACGACTGCGTTCCCGCAGAGGCAGAGCAATATTATCAAAAACCGTCATTGAATCAAAAAGCGCGACCCCTTGAAAAAGCACCCCGAACCGGGTCCGCAA
Organism: Pseudomonadota bacterium; assembly: GCA_015486505.1. GTDB lineage: Bacteria > Desulfobacterota > Anaeroferrophillalia > Anaeroferrophillales > Tharpellaceae > Tharpella. The sequence goes on from WFRP01000345.1 coordinate 1,997, forward strand.
TTGATTAAGAGCCGCACCTTTAAGACGGCATATATCTTCACCCTCAATCAGAACCTGACCCTGATCCGGTTTAAGCAGGCCGAGGATATGTTTCAGCAGTACACTTTTACCCTGACCGCTCTCACCGCAGATAACAGTGGTCGCACCCCTTTCAATATCAAGATTAACCCCGCGCAGAACCGGCTGTGAAGCAAAACTTTTATGAATATCAATGAGTCTGATTGAAAACGGAGATTGCGTCATTATTTAGTACCTTACAGGTTATTTTCTGCACCAAAAAAACAAGATTTAATAATCAGAAAATGTTCTGATAAGAGTACTTATTTGCGGGCCAGTAACTTTCTTTTGGGTTGCGGGGATTGTTCCCGCATTAGTACCTTAC
>WFRP01000346.1 GCA_015486505.1 Pseudomonadota bacterium
CCCTTGGGGTACGGGCCGAAAAGGCCCGATTGGGTTGCGGGGATTGTTCCCGCATTAGAGTATAAGCTGTTCAATACAAGGTATTTAATATATGTTTTTTCAGAGAACCTTGAAAAAAGAGATCTCCTGCGTTGGTATCGGTCTGCACTCCGGGGTCAAGGTCAAGCTGGTTTTAAAGCCGGCCGCGCCCGGACACGGTATCAAGTTGCAGCGGGTTGAGAACGGCAAAGTCTTAACCACGATTCCGGCGCTTTCTGATTATGTGGTTGATACCTCTTTAGCCACCAGTATCGGCTGCGACGGCCACTCTATCGGCACGGTTGAGCATCTGCTTTCGGCTTTTTCCGGTCTCGGAGTCGATAATGTTCTGGTTGAGGTACACGGCCCGGAAGTCCCGATAATGGACGGCAGCGCGAGCCCGTTTGTTTATTTGATAAAAACCGCCGGGGTTAAAAGACAGGTTGAGGCCAAATCCTACCTGCGGATGGTCGGCACGGTCACGGTTACCGATGGCGATAAATGGGCCCGCCTGGGGCCGCAGCCGCCGTCATCCGAGGCTTCGCTGTCAATTATCAGCCATATAGATTTCGCGCATCCGGTGATTGGAACCCAAAGTTACAGTTTCTCTTTTTCCGATGTCTCGTATGACCGGCAGATCAGCCGGGCCCGGACCTTTGGCTTTCTTCACGAAGTTGAGTGGATGAAATCGCAGAATCTGGCCCTGGGCGGCTCTCTCGATAACGCGATTGTGCTTGATGAATTTTCGGTTCTGAATGATGACGGCCTTCGGTTTGCCGATGAATTTGCCCGGCATAAGGTGCTGGACTGCTTTGGTGATGTCAGCCTGATGGGGGGGCCGGTAATTGGGGTTCTGGAGGCGAATAAAACCGGCCACGCCCTGAACCACAAACTGGTTCAGGCGGTTCTCGCGAGAGCGGAATCCTGGGAAAAAGTTACTACCGGTGAATGGCTTGACGGTGTAAGCTCCGGTTTCACCGTGCCGCGCCTGGTGATGGAGGAAACGTATTCGTAAGCATTGACCCTTTGATATTTTTTCGACTGAGATGAAAAAAACGCTGTTTCCGGACTTTTGCAATGTCCTGGAAACAGCGTTTTTTAATTTGCTTTGAAGCATTCCAGACCGCTATCGCGGCCACAGATATACAAATAATATGTGCTTTTCCTCTGCGACTCTGCGCCTCTGTGCGAAAACTGCTTCTATCTCGCACAGAGGCGCGGAGACGCAGAGGTACTAAATCTGTGTTAATCTGCGTTCATCTGTGGTTTCTATTTTTTGGTTGAATCACAGATGAACACGGATAGACACAGATAAAATTTTAATAATTTAAAGTAGTTATAAAGCGTTACTTGGAAGGTTTTTCCGGGCGCTTTTATATGTTTTCGTACACATAGGCTATGAGCGCTTCAATCAGTCCCTCAGCTGTGTACTCTGTGGCAATAGCTTTGATATTAAGTTCGGCTTTGCTTGCGGCTTTGGCCGCAATCGGGCCGATGCAGGCGGTGGGGATGGTTTTTAAACGGTCAAGATGTTGCGGCGGGCAGTGTTTGACGAGATTGGTTGCGGCGGAAGCGCTGGTGATGGTGATAATATCAATCCGGGCGTTACCTAAAAGGTTTGCAAGTTTCGGGGTTGATTCCGGCGGAAAGATAGTTTCGTAGACCGGGACAATATCGACTGATGCCCCTTTTTTGCGTAAATTTTCGGGCAGGGTTTCCCGGGCTTTTAAGGCGCGGGGGAGGAGAATCTTCTGCTCATTAATGTCGGTACTGGAAAAAAGCTCAATAATCCCTTCGGCCGCGTACTCTTTGGCGACCAACCCCCCTTTAAATCCTCTCTCTTTGGCGGCCAACGCGGTTTTGGGTCCGACACAGATAGTCTTTAAATGACCAAGATCGGCCGGCCCGAGACCCTTCTCCAGCAGATAATCAAAAAAACAGTTGACCCCGTTACTGCTGGTCAGGATCAGCCACTGGTAATTTTTGATGTTTTTGATGGCGGCGGTTATCGGTCCGGTATCCGGCGGCGGGATAATTTTAATGGTCGGCAGCAGGATCGGTTCGGCCCGGGCTTTTCGTAATTGTTCCATTAAGGCTTCCGCCTGCGCCTTGGGCCGGGTGACGAGGATGCGTAAACCTTTAAGCGGATTACCGGGATTAGCAAAATTAATGGGATTACTGTTATTGCTCATTGGCGGCAAAACATTCAGCTAAAAGTTCTCCGGCACCCTGATCCAGTAATTTTTGGGCCAGCTCTTTTCCCAAAGTTTCAGGGTCATTACTGCTCATACTCTCTTTAATAATCTTACGGCCGTCGAGGGCGGCAACCAGGCCGGTCAGGGAAATAGTTTCATCTTCAGCAACAGTGGCAAAACCGGCAATCGGCACCTGACAGCCACCTTCCAGGGTTTTAAGCAGCGCCCGTTCGGCCTGCACCGCCAGCGTGGTTTTCTGATCCTGAAAAAAGGCCAGACGCTGATTGTTGAAATCATCATTACAGCGGGTCTCAATCCCTAAAGCTCCCTGAGCGATGGCGGGGAGTGATGTGGCCGGGTCGATAAGTTCAATAACCTTTCCCCCCCAGCCCAGCCGTTTAACCCCGGCATACGCCAGAATAATGCCGTCATAGTCGCCGCGTTCAAGTTTTTTCAGGCGGGTATCGACATTGCCGCGCAGATCCCGGGTTTCAAGGTGGGGGAAGGCATGGCGAATCTGAGCGATGCGGCGCAGGCTGCTGGTGCCGATTACGGCTCCGGCCGGCATTTCATCAAGTTTTTTGCCGGAGCGGGAGAAAAAAGCGTCCCGCGGGTCTTCGCGGGGCGGGTTGATTGCCACCTTTAAGCCGTCGGGGAGTTCGGTCGGCACATCTTTCATACTGTGGACGGCCAGGTCAATCTCTCCGGCTAAAAGCGCGTCTTCAATCTCCTTGACAAAGAGCCCCTTGCCGCCGACCTTGGCGAGCGGCACATCAAGAATCTTGTCACCTTTGGTCTTGATGACGGTCAGGCTGACTTTGATGCCGGGATATTCACGTTCAATCTCACTTTTAACCCAGTTGGCCTGCCATAAAGCCAGCGCGCTGCCGCGGGTGCCGATTGTAATTGGTTGGGGATTATTGTTGCTCATTATTTTAAAATCTCCATCTGCGTTTTGCGGTTACGGTAATTATGGTTGGTTATGCCCCCGGGTGCAAAAGCTGTTAGGAAAATCGAGAAGGTGCGGGGTTTGGCTTCGCCCCTCTCAAATGGGGTCAAACTTGACATGTTGCTGGGAAACGCAAATGTCAAGTATGACCCCGATCTCCACATAACGAATAAAAATCGACCTGTCTCGATTGGGGTCATTGCTTTAGCTTTGACCTCCGTTAAAGAGGGCGAAACAATGTTTGACCTGAAAAATCGGTGGTAAAAGTTTTTTAATTATCATCAAGTTTGAATATTTCTCTGATTGTCGTTGCGGGCTGGGTGTCGGTCGCTGCGTTTTTGGCTTTCAGATAGCTGATCGGGTGGTGCAGGAATTTGTTGCCGATGGCATTGACCATCGCTTTGAGCCGTTTCTCATCTTTAGGGTCGAGATCTGAAAATCCCGCCAATGTTTTGTTGATCTCCTGGTCACAAATCGCAAGAACCTTTTCCCGCAGTTGTTTAATCGTCGGGGTGACCGAGAGCGATGCCAGCCACTGCTCAAATTTTTCCACTTCCCGGTTGACCAACTCCTCGGCGTGTTCAGCTTCATTCCGGCGCTGGTCAAGGTTTTCCGTGACCACGTCCTGCAGATCATCAACATCGAAAAGATAGATATTGTCGAGGTCATTGACTTTCGGGTCGATGTCGCGCGGAACCGCGATGTCGATTAAAAACATCGGCCGGTTACGTCGTTTCTTTAAGGCTTTGGTTATTTCATCCGGACCGATGATATAGTCGGGGGCTCCGGTTGAGCTTAAAATAATATCAGCCTGATCGAGCTGGCCGCGAAAGATATCAAAAGGCAGGGCGATGCCGGAAAATTCATCCGCGAGTTGCTGGGCCCGGCTTAAAGTCCGGTTGGTTACCAAAACCTGTTCAATGCCCTGGTTGATGAAATGGCGGGCTGCCAGTTCACACATCTCGCCGGCCCCGATCAGCATAACCTTCTTCCCGTTCAACTCGCCGAAAATCTTTTTCGCGAGTTCCACCGCCGCGAAACTGACCGAGACCGCGTTGCTGGCGATTTTGGTGCGCGTCCGGACCTCTTTGGCAATAAAGAAAGAGCGGTGCAGAAACCGGTTAAGGATTAAGCCGGTACTTGATTCCGCCGAGGCAATCGCAAAGGCATCTTTGAACTGGCCTAAGATCTGCGGTTCACCGACGACCATCGAATCGAGGCTGGAGGCGACCCGAAAACCGTGATGAATCGCTTCTGAATCGGTATGAAAATAGAGCTTGTCAGCAAAATCGGCGGCCGCAATCTGGTGATAATCAGCGAGAAATTTTATCAGGCGCGCATGGCAGTCATCAAGGGTATTGCTGATGCCGTAGAGTTCGACCCGGTTACAGGTTGAGAGGATCAGGGCCTCACTCAAGCCGGTTTCAGCCCGCAGGCGGCGCAAAACTTCCGGGAGCTCTTCGGTTTTGAAAGCCAGCCGTTCCCGGGTTGCGACCGGAGCAGTTTGATGATTAAGGCCTAAGGCTACAATATGCATATATTGAAATCGAGATAGTAGGTTGCGTCGGGATTTTTAATGGGCAGCGTAGGAGTGGAGGCCGCTTAACATCAGGTTAACCCCTAAAAAAGTAAACATTATCGCGGCAAAACCGATGATCGTCAAGAGTGAAGCTTTGCGGCCGCGCCAGCCGGAGTTCATCCGGCCATGGAGCAGGGCGGCAAACAGAAGCCAGGTGATCAAAGACCAGGTCTCTTTCGGATCCCAGCTCCAATGCGAGCCCCAGGCGAATGAAGCCCAGACCGAACCGCTGATAATCCCTAAAGTCAGCAGCGGAAAACCGCAGCGGAGACAGAGGTAGCTGGATTCGTCAAGTTTCCCCAGGGCCGGCAGGTTGCGGAAAATCCCTTTGATCTGCTTTTTTTTAATCAGATGCTCCTGTAAAAGGTACATTATCGAGATGATACAGCCTAAAACGAGAAAGGCGTTACCGGCAAAACTTAAGAGAACGTGGAGCGGCAGCCAGAAACTTCGTAAAATCGGCGGCTGCGGGGTTATGGTGTGGGTGGTGGCCAAAGCCCATAGAGTGAAAACCACCAGCATCGGCGAGATGAAAGTCCCGAGAGTCGGCAGGGGTATTTTACGGTAAATCAGCAGGAAAACCAGTCCGAGCAGCAGGGCAAAGAAAGAGAGTGATTCATGCAGGTTGGTTACGGCCAGGGTCTGGGCCTGGAAGCAGCGTTCAACAAAAGCCAAAAGGTGCAGAGTGACACCGGCGCTGATGAAACGCTTGCACCAGAGGCTTTTTTGCGGCCGCGGCCGCAAAAGATGCAGAAGACCGCTGACCATACTTAAACTGTAAAGCGCCAAAGCTCCACAGAGAAGAAATATATATATCGTAGTAGTCATTTAGGAATTTGAAAAATTTTTGGTAACTATTCAGCCAAATACGGGGTCGGGTGCGGTTTTTTCCCGCCAGGTGTTAAGATTTCTGTTTTTCCAGCGCTCACTTCGCCCGTACCCCAAGGGCACTTCCGTTGGGCGCACTCCAAGAGTACTTCCGTTGGGCGCACCCCAAGAGTACTTCCGTTGGGCGCACCCCAAGGGCACTTCCGTTGGGCGCACCCCAAGGGCACTTCCGTTGGGCGCAGCAAAACTCGCTAACGCTCAGACAGTGGCAATGTTAATGGGCTCCCGCTCGCTTCCGAAAAACGACGAAATCGTTTCCGCAACCGCTTCGAAAAACCACCCCCCCTTTTTGAAAGAGGGGAGATAAAATTTAGCAGAATAGTCAAATGTTGTAAGTTTTACCGGCTCTGTTTATAATGCTCTATTTCACAACTGTCAACGCTATTGTCATTTAGCGGAGAAAAAGATTGTACTTTTATTTTCTGAAATGATATGAGAACCGCGTGTTGGATGGTCGCTGATGGTTTTAATTTTAATGTTTTTAAGAATGAGAGCTAAAATATTATGTATTTTCCGATCTATCGGCCCCGGCGTTTACGGGCTGATGCCAATATCCGGCGTATGGTGCGTGAAACCTCACTTTCAGTTGATGATTTTATCGCGCCGCTCTTTGTCTGTCCGGGTGAAGGTGTGCGCCGTGAGATAAGCTCAATGCCGGGCAATTACCAGCTTTCGATTGACGAGCTGGTGCGTGAAGCCGCAGAACTTGAAAGTCTGGGGGTTCCGGCGATTATTCTCTTCGGGATTCCGGAGAGCAAAGATGAACTCGGCAGCGGGGCTTATGATGAGCATGGCATAATTCAGGAGGCGATCCGGGCCTTGAAAGCCGAAGTTAAGGATCTTCTGGTGATAACCGATGTCTGTCTCTGCGAATATACCTCGCACGGGCACTGCGGTGTGGTTGAAGAGGGCCGGGTGAATAATGATAAAACCCTTGAACTTCTGGCTCAAGAAGCGGTTTCCCACGCGGCGGCCGGGGCCGATATGGTGGCGCCTTCGGATATGATGGATGGTCGGGTCGGGTTTATTCGTAACGCTCTGGACGTAGCCGGTTTCGACCAGGTTACGTTGATGGCCTATGCCGTGAAATATGCATCGGCCTTTTACGGCCCCTTTCGCGAAGCCGCCGAGTCGCCGCCGCAGTTCGGTGATCGTAAAAGTTATCAGATGGACCCGGCCAATGCCCGTGAGGCCCTGCGGGAAGCGGCGCTTGATATTGAAGAGGGGGCGGATATTATTATGGTCAAACCGGCGCTCCCTTACCTTGATATAATTCATTCCCTGCGCAGCGAATTTGATTATCCGCTGGCCGCCTACAACGTCAGCGGCGAATTTGCGATGATTAAAGCGGCCGCCGCCAAAGGCTGGATTGACGGGGAGCAGGCGATGCTGGAATCTCTGTTGTCAATGAAACGGGCCGGGGCCGATCTGATTCTGACCTATTTCGCCAAAGAAGCGGCCCGGATTTTATGAGTTTAAGTGTAGATTATATCCGGCCGGATGTGCGGCGAATGTCGGGCTATGTCCCCGGCCGGCAGCCGGCGCCCGGCAGCCGGATGATTAAACTTAATACCAACGAAAGCCCGCTGCCGCCGGCGCCCGCGGTCGCGGCGGCGATTTCCGGAATCCTTGGCGCTGATTCAATCCTCAGGCGTTATCCCGATCCGCAAAGTCTTAAACTGCGCCGGGTTGCGGCCCGGATTGCCGGTCTGCGGGAGGAGCAGGTGATTGCCGGCAACGGCTCGGACGAGCTTTTGCGGGTGGTACTTGATACCTTTGTTGCTCAGAATGAAACAGTTGCTTTCTTCAATCCTTCCTATTCACTTTATCCGGTTTTAACCCGGATTCGCGGCGGCAGAATAAAGGAACTGCCGCTTTTTCGGGACGGCGCCGTTTATCAGCCTGTCCTTGCCGATCTTTCTGAAGTTAAACTTTTTTTGCTGACCAGTCCGAACGCGCCTTTAGGCTTTTCATTCACTAATGACTATATCCGGGAACTGGCCCGCAATCTGAACGGGATTCTGCTGGTTGATGAAGCCTACGCCGATTTTGCCGAAGACAATGCTCTTAAACTGATTAACGAACTTGACAATCTGATTGTTTTACGGACCCTGTCGAAATCTTACGGTCTGGCTGCGTTAAGGGTCGGCTTGGGTTTTACGACTCCTGAACTGGTGGCTGAACTTGATAAAGTCAGGGATAGTTATAACCTTGATCTTGTTGCTCAAACCGGGGCTGAGGCTGCACTTGCCGATCAGGATTATCTCAAAAAAACAGTGGCTCTGGTAATCAGGGAGCGGCGTTATTTAAGTAAGGCCTTGTTGGCGCTGGGTTTCAAAGTCGAACCTTCGCAGACGAATTTTATCTTTGTGACCCCGCCTGCGGGCCTGCGGGCTGAAGCCTTGCAAATTGAATTGGAAAAGAGCGGTTTTCTCGTTCGCTACTTTGCCGATCCTCAGTTGGCGCACGGTTTGAGAATTACCATCGGACTACATGCGGAAATGGAGCAGTTGATAAATACGATTAAACAAGTTTTAGAAGCATCCCAGACCGCTATCGCGGCCACATATATACAAGTAACGTGAGAGGAACTAATGCGGGAACAATCCCCGCAACCTAAACGGAGTCCTGCGGCCCGTACCCAAGGGCAATCCGCTGGTCGCACCCCAAGGGCAATCCGCTGGGCGCAAATAAGTACTCTTATCAGAACATTTTCTGATTATTAAATCTTGTTTTTTGGTGCAGAAAACAACCTGTAAGGTACTAATGCGGGAACAAATCCCGCAACCCAAAAGAAAGTTACTGGCCCGTACCCAGGGGCACTTCCTCTGGTCGCACCCCAAGGGCAATCCGTTGGGCGCAAATAAGTACTCTTATCAGAACATTTTC
>WFRP01000347.1 GCA_015486505.1 Pseudomonadota bacterium
ATCAATGATTATGAGAGAAAAGAAGAAAATCAAGGTTTACGAATTGGCCAGAACTCTCAAAATAAAGGAACGTGAACTTTTAGCTGTACTTGTGGAACTGAACATTGAAGTCAGCACCAAATTCAGTCCCTTAAGTGACGAAGATGTCGATCGTGTTAAAACCTGGTGCGAGCAGAACCGGCAAAAACTTGAGCTTGCCAGAGCTGAAAAAGCTACCACCCGTCGTCGTCGCAGGAGAATAACGCCCAAAACATAACCTCGAGACTTACAATAATTTTGAAATTTATTTCAGTATCGTTGAGTTGAGTTGTTTTATCTCGATGGCGAATGAACAAACAGATCTGCTGTAATGGATTTTTATAAGATACGTTATCTTATTTTACTCACCCCATTTTCTGACTTCGACCAGGATAACTTTTTCGGTCAGGACTTCATCTGATTTTCCGAACCTCTTTTACCGACCCTTCTAAATCCTTTCCCGGTAACATTCAGTACGAGTAGAAAAGCATCGAATTTCGATGGATTTTTGTTGAAAATTATGGACACAACCTGAGTTCTTACCGGAAATTGGGGGTGTGTACCCTGAACTTACTGGTTAGCTGAATCGCATCTCAGGCCGCTGTTTAATTGACTCTTTGAAAAAATTATCGGTACAACGCTTAATTGATATGTATTTAAAAGTTAAAATATCTTTGAGCTCTGCCATTTATTAAGCATATGGAAACTATGATTGATAGAAACTCTCTTGCAGGAGGTGCGGTTATGGAAAACATGAAAAAGGCTCTCGTCGGTTTGATGGTTTTTTTTGTGATGTTTTTTTCCTGTAATATTCAGGTGAGCCAGGCCGCTGATACCGGCAAGTACCTTAAATATGCGGTTGTTGGTGCGGGAGTATTAGTCGTGGGCGGAGTCGGCCTGGTGTTTGCCGCCCCGATTGCTGCAGCCGTCGGGGCGACCGGTGTTCTTGGAGCAGCATCGACCGGAACCGCTATAACAACTCTGAGCGGGGTTGCCGCGGAAAATGCAAGTCTGGCAGCTCTTGGCGGCGGGGCGTTGTCTGCTGGTGGCGCCGGTATTGCGGGAGGGACAGTGGTCGTAACCGGAACTGCCGGAATAGTGGGTGGAGCCGCTGCCGCCGGGGCGAACGAGGTTGCCGCAAAGATTATTGCAGACGACGATGATGGATGATTGTAACAAAAGAGTGCTTTGTAAGTAGTTTGTCGGTTGTTGTGTGCAAATGACGATCAAACAGGGTTGCGGCAATAATATAAAGAACGCCAAGATAGTCAATAGGAGGATAGTGTTATGAGAAAATCACAATTTATCAGCTCAAAAATAGTTTTGGTCTTTTTTATGATAACACTCCAGTTCTCATCTCTGTTTTGGTTGCCGACTGCATCGTGTCGGGCCCAAGTAGTTGCTCCAACGGATATCGTTGGAACCTGGAGCAGTGATGACGGTTTAGTAATTATCCACTTTTTTGCTGACAGTCGATTTGTTCAAGAGAGTTATACCCTGGCGAGCATCCTGCCGGACTTTTTGCAAAAATATATACCGGTGAAATCGGCCGGGCGTTACGTCTTTGAAGAAGAAAATCTGATAAAGCTCATTTTCCCGGTGAGTAATTTTGTTGCAAGTTGTGCAGCGAATTCCGGCGCCGCTGCTACCGGGGCGAAAGGTGATATCTGTTCGGGCACCCCTTGTTTTGGGTCAGGTTGTTTAGTGATGCCGGAGTTTTATCTGATTATTACCGGGCCGAACCGTATGGTAGAAAAAACTTCTGTTTTTTTACTGTCCGGCCTTATGGACTTTAGTGAAAGAGTTTATCATCGGGAGTAATTGGCGGACTTGAAAAAGCTAATGCGGGAACAGATCCCGCAACCCAAACGGAGCCTTGTGGCCCGTACCCAGGGCACTTCCTATGGTCGCAAATAAGTACTCTTATTTACGGGATCCCATGTGTTAAAAGAGCGCTTCTATGGCATTGCTTGACCATGGCTCCACAACTCATATTCGCTAATGTCAATATTCTCACCCCAGACTACAGCGTATCCGCCTTGTTCAACCCTTACGGCTTTAAAAAAAACAGGATTATTCAATGGGGAAAACATCTCTTTACTTAGTAGCTGAGTGACATCATATTTTTTCTTTTTATTATTGTCGAACTCAACAACTAATGTGTGATTGTCGACTGCTAATGCTGTCTTTACTTTTGGATATTGCATCTATTACTCCAAGGGAGGCAACTTGTGGAATTCCTGGTTATCCCACATATGTTTCATTTTATCCTGGTTGACCTTGGCCCATTCAATAACCAATTGCTTTGCTCTTTTGGGTAGATCACCTTCAATCATTTCAAGTGTGTCGATATTGAACAAGCCAACATACTCGTCGTACACAGCATGAAAATGCGGTGGAGGATGATCACCAAAGAACAGCTTTATTACTATTCCATAAAATCGTGCTATTTCCGGCATATTTATTACCTGTTCAGTTTTTTTATCTTCTACTGCCGTAACAAAATTATAAACATTCTTGAAGTCATCTTCACCGATAACCTCGAGACATTTTCTGACGAATTTGCGGGGCAGAATTGTCTGTTGTCGCCGGGGCCATGTAACCAATTCCAGAAGTTGGTTTTTTTCTCTGACCGCCCCGGTTTTCTTGATCTCCAATAGTGATTCCCAATATTCTGAAATAGCCTGGTCACCTGTATCATCCCTTACTGCGGAAATATCTTGCAGTGTATCATGCTCCAAATGCCGGCCACTGCAATCAAATAAACAGGCTATGCTCAAATACAACCGTTGTCGGTTATTGTATTTGTTCTCTTCCCATATTTCAGAAAGAGAATATTTGACATTTTCTCTATCGACTTTATCAGGAGCTGGAATAATGTCGCTTCTCATAGAATTTTACCCCATTCAATCTTTGCAGGTTTCATATACCGTTTATAGCTTGTTCAATGCAACCGAAAATTCAGGAACCAATCATCCCGGCAATTATTCCGGAAACAAATCTGATAATTCTCAAAAAATTCATCGCCAGCAAAGCCAGAACCATACAGGCGACCAGGGAGATAATGGCAGTGACAATGATCCCCGGTAGCGGGCCAAGGACGACCTGAAGAATTTTAATCCCTAAAAACAGCAAAAGCCCAAACCCGGCGAGAGTGGCGAAAGCTGCCGCAAATTTTGCGGCGATATAGCGTAACTGCCCTTTGGGAAAGTAATTGTATTCGAAAGTATGAAAATTGTATTTGATACTTTCACACCCCCGACGCAGGTCCGGCAGGTTTTCAAAATCATCCGGCGGTTGCGGTTTCTCTATCCGGATCGGGGAGATATGCTCGTAAGTTTCCGGTACATTATCGTGGCGTTTAAAGATATTCATCTATTCACCCTCCTCATATTCCGCTTGCGTTAGAGTCCCAGGCTGTGCTTGATTTTTACTGTCTTTTAATGTTTTTGAACCCATTATGTTGCCGATAAACAGGGCTATTAACCCGATCAGGATGCAGAGAATTACGCCGACAAGTATGGTCATCGCTATGGTATTTTCCAGCCCCTGTTTCATAGTGTCATACTCGCTCTGACTGACTCCCTGGCAACCATTAAGCACGAACAGGAATAAAGAAGCCGTCACGGTGCTTATGAACAGTTTGCTTTGGCTCTGTGGTTGATGATTGTTCGCAATCTCTTTTCCGGTTTGCTTTATTGTCATCATCTTATTTTGTCCTCCCTGATTATGCTGTAACCTTCTATTTTTATAAAATCTGCGGATAAATGGCGGAGCTTTTGAGAAAAGGATCAATCGCGCAACCGGTGGATGGCCATATAGCTGGAGAGTTCAATTTCTCGATCCATCCAATCGGAAAAATCCGGCAACTCCGGCAGATCCCAGTTGAGCTTTGCGCGGCCTTCGGCAATTCTTTTCATTTGGTCCGCATTCAGCTCTCCTTTATACATTACAAGATTTTTTGCTGATATCGTTATTTCGTTGAAAAGTTCAACCAGACCATCACACCAGTATTCTGATCCCCGCAGGCGACAGGTCAGGTTGCTGCTGTACATTTTGATATCCATTGAAACCGTTAACGCCTTTAAGGTTTGACCGTCCCGGGAGATTCCGGTTATGATCAGAGGCCATATCAGTGGCTGTTGACCCGCCAAAGTGATTTTTTTCAGTCTCCGGTTTTCCGGCAGGAGGTGAAGCCAGACCTGGCCGATTTTGACCTCCGGCCGGTTACAGGTTGGCTTCTCCGATTCACCGTTGAGAATGAGCATGTCCTTGCGCCGGGCTCCCAATTTTCGCAATTGTATAATCTGTGATGCGGGAAATAACGATTCCGGTGCCGAGCTGCTTTTGCCTTGATACTTTTTGATCTGAGCTGCTACCTCTTTTTCCAGATCGCGCCGATTTATTGAGGCAAGCGCCTCGGTCGCCGAACCATGCTTTTTCTTGATTTCATCAATTTTATTGTTGCAGCGCTGACAGTTAAACTCCTCAATGTGGATAAACATCTTTTCCGCCTGCTCGCCTTCAAGCTGGTTCGCAGCATATTTTGTCAGGTCCTGCCATTCGTAGCAGTCGCACTTCTGGGGTGAAAAAGCATGCAGTTTCTTGAAATAGGCCAGGCCTTTTTTGGGGGCATATTCGTCGAACCTGGAAAAAACGTCGCCAGATAAAACATTGCCAGACAAATTGTGGTTAAATGAATTGCCACTACCCATATTGTTTCCTCCCGCAAATGGTATTTTTTACTGTTTCAGCTATCCTGTTACATCCTAAATGGCAGAATCGGGAAAAATTTTACTGTTTTCTTTTCGTTTTTTTATTTCATTCTTTATCTTCTTTATCTTCTTTATCTGCGGACTCTCAACGGACTCTTTCAACCGGTTAAAATAATTAAAAAGGAAGTAAAAAAAGAAAAAAGTAAAATATCCTTAGGTTATGCTGTTTGTCTCTCATGTGGGGACATATTCCGTAACTCAGACAATTTTTGGGCTCACAGATAATGAGCTGAATGAGCCGAAAATTGTTCTTAAAATATTCAAGAAATTAGGCCCGAAAACATTATTCTAAATTCAGTTATAGGAGTTCATTATGACGGCAGCCAGGAATATTATCCGGAAATTAGCTTCACCTAAAGGATTCTTAATCCTGATGTTATTGAATATAGCGTCGTTGTTGTTTTGTACCCTTTCGGAGCTTCCGCAAGATTCCGGTGTCTCTGCTGTTTTGTGGCCTGAATATGAAACGGTTCTTTCCCGTTTTGATGCCGCTGACCGAAGAATGATCGCTGTTGCAACCGATGAGTTGAATCGTTATTTTGACAAAATGGAGGATAATATTGAGCCTTTTCTTGATGACCTTTACAGTTTTACTGCAAAAGGGAAAATGCTCTGGTACCTGTTGAAAGATATAAAGTTGAAAGAAATAGAGGGTGTAAGTCCTTATGTGATGATGTTACCGCCGATGATACCGGTACGGGAAGGCTCCAGCCTGCCGGACTTTCTTGGGCGGAAATTTAATCACTATTTCGGTAGCAGTTCGGAGGTAAAAAGTGAATTGCGAAATATCGTTGACGGCATTGACACGAATCTCAGTTACAACAACGAACGTCTGGCGGTTGAATTGGGCGCATTGGCGGCCGTCACTCGGGGAAATTCAGAAGATTCGGCGGTATCGGCGGCGGCCGGAGGTGGTTTTAAAGACAGAGCTAAAGATTTGTCGGTTATGATTGTCGCCCGGACCAGCGGCCTGCAGACAGGCATTGAAATAGCTGCTTTGGCCAGTGATTGTTATGTTGCTCCATATATCTCAGCATATATAGTTTCGGTTATGGCGGCTGAAGGTATGATTGTTGTGGAAGGGGTTGCCGGCGGGATGGTCACGTTCGGAGTTGCTGCTGCAATTGCCATTGCCACCGATATTGTTGCCAACAATATTTCCAAATCAAGTTTGCGCCCCAAAATCAGACAGGCCCTGCAGCAGAGACGCAATGAGGTGGTTGCCGACTTCAAAAAATCAATAGTCAATAATCTGCGGAAGTTTCATCGCAGCCGCCGCGGCCTGATCAGAAAGACACTGAGCCGCGAATGATGGTTTAGTACTTTACAGGTTATTTTCTGCGCCAAAAAACAAGATTGATGCCCTCGTTAAAAGCATCCCAGACCGCTATCACGGCGACATATATACAAATAACGTGAGAGGAACTAAATCTGTGTCAATCTGCGTTCATCTGTGGTTTCTATTTTTTTGTTGAACCACAGATGGGCACGGATGGACACAGATAAGTTTTAATAATTTGCAATTGTTTACAAACCGTTACTTAGACTCCAACAACTCGATGGCTAAGTAAAAAACTTCACATGTAAGATACCCGAAACCAGAAGAATGAGGCGTACATAGAGTACTCCGCAGTGACGAAGGTTGAAGGGTAACGCAGTAGATGAAGAGTTTTTACTTAGCCATCTTTTTTGAAAAAGCTAAATACTTTTCACACTGCCCACCAAAGATGGGATGATTACCTCTCCGGCGCTATCTGTTTGGTCATTGTCATAGATGTATCAGCAAAGAGATAAACTTTTCATGTGTAGACAATTTAATTTGAGAACTATTGTTGAGTGATTCTTTATTTCACCGCCATTTTTTCAAAATAAAATACGGTAAATTTTGTGGATCTTACTAATGCGGGAACAATCCCCGCAACCCAATTGGGCCTTTGCGGCCCGTACCCAGGGGCACTTCCGATGGTCGCAAATAAGTACTCTTATCAGAACATTTTCTTGTTTTTTCAAACCGAAAATAACCTGTAAGGTACTAATGCGGGAACAAACCCGCAACCCAAACGGAGCCTTGCGGCCCGCAAATAAGTACTCTTATCAGAACATTTTCTGATTATTAAATCTTGTTTTTTGGTGCAGAAAATAACCTGTAAGGTACTAATTATATCATCTGAACATAAAGGTTTGATTTCTCGAATCTTCTGTTGAATGGGGCTTCGCCTACGTAATGCCATCAAGGATGAAGATGGTGTTGAATTTGAGTCTATAGATTTTAAAGAGGAGGGCATTATTCTGGTGGAGTCTGTGGGGCAGGCTTGATTTATGGATATTCTTTGATTTTGCGATGGTTGGGAAGGGCTTACTATTCCGATTTCATAGGAAATTTCTCTAGGAAAGGCCATGCAAAAATTTTTGGTAAAAAACGCAATGTTGTGTTAGACTGAGAACTGGAAGTTGATTTGCTGGCGGCTTTTCGAGTATCGGACTTTCCTTTTACAAAGTGTTTCCTTTGATAGTTTTTTCTGGAAGCTGCTGGTGATAAGAGGTTTTATGGCAAAACATGACAGCGGTTATAAACTTCTCTTTTCTCATGCGCAGATGGTTGAGGATCTGCTGAAAGGTTTTGTCCGGGAAGAGTGGGTAGAAAAACTTGACTTTTCCACTCTGGAGAAAGTGAACGGCAGTTATGTCAGTGATGATCTGCGGCAACGGGCCGATGATATCGTCTGGCGGGTGCGTTGGGGTGAAGAGTGGCTTTATATTTATCTGCTGATCGAATTTCAATCTACGGTCGATTACTGGATGGCGGTCAGGATGATGACCTATATCGGTTTGCTGTATCAGGATTTGATTGAAGGTAAGCAGCTGACCGCGGCGCAAAAACTGCCTTCGGTTTTGCCGGTAGTGTTATATAATGGCGACCCTGAATGGACAGCTGCAACCGACATCTCTGAATTGGTGACTGAGGTTCCCGGCGGGCTTTCGCGTTACCGGCCGCATTTGCAATATCTTTTGTTGGCTGAGCGCGATTACAGAGACAGTGATCTCGGGAAACTGAGAAATCTGGTAGCGGCTCTGTTTCGGATGGAGAACAGCCGGAATCCGGAGATTCTTTTCGATGTGTTAATCTCCTTGCTGAAGTGGCTGGGCAGCAGCTCGCAAGATTCTCTGCG
>WFRP01000348.1 GCA_015486505.1 Pseudomonadota bacterium
ACAATTACCGCCACAATCACCATAAAGATATGTTCAGTCGAACGAAACTTGGCGATCGATTCATTAAACGTTGTTGTAATTTTTTTATACATAAAACGGCTATCCCTAAAATTAAATTCCGCAATCAACCATAGTCAGGATTTTCCGCCAATCGTCAACCGCGACCCGCACGGCGTGTTTATCATTCCGAAACCAGGTTAATTGACGTTTGGCATAACGCCGGGTCGCCTGCTGGATATCGGCAATCGCCTGGGCCAACGAGAGCCGCCCGGCAAGATGAGCAAACATCTGCCGATAACCAATACTCTGCAGTGGTTTAAGTTCGGAGCTGTAACCTTTTTCGCGAAGTCCCCGGACTTCAGCAAGGAGGCCTTTCTCAAGCATAAGCTCAACCCGATGGTTGATTCTTTGATAGAGTTGTTCCCGGTCAAGATCAAGAAAAACATGAATAAAATTGTAGCGCGGGGCCGAGAACTTATGTTTATTCTGAAAATAAGTAATGCTTTTCCCGGTCGTAAGAACCGTCTCCAGGGCCCTGAGGATTCGGGTTTTATCACGCGGAGCCAGACGATTCGCCGTCACCTCATCACGCAGTCTAAGTTCCGCGTGCAGAGCGGCACTGCCTTCCCGGGCCAGCCGGTCTTCCAACTCAGCTCTGATTTCCGGTTCAACCTTCGGCATTTGACAAAGACCGAATAAAAGGGCCTTCAGGTAGAGCCCGGTACCGCCGACGACCAGCGGCAGGGCCCCGCGGGCGTGAATATCGGCGATTACGGCATCAGCCCGCGACTGAAAATCAGTCGCGTTAAAAGGCTGGTCCGGATCAAGAATATCAAAGAGATGGTGCGGCAGCAAATTGCGCTCGGCCGGCTCCGGTTTGGCCGTACCAATATCAAGATAACGGTAAACCTGCAGGGAATCGCCGTTAATAATCTCAGCATTACAGCGCCGGGCAATCTCTAGCGCAACCGCGCTTTTACCGACGGCCGTCGGCCCGGAAATCAACAAAACAGAAGGCAGGTTACTCAATAATCAAGCCACTCGATTTCAACAATACTGTCCTTGTGCGCCCCGGCGGCAACCGGGGGCTGAATTATCAGGCAGTTACCTTTGACCATGGAGTTAAGGATGCCTGAGCCCTGCGCCCCGGTCAGTTTAACCGTAAGCTTTCCGGTCTGATCCCGCTCAGCGATGCCCCGGGCATAGTGGCGACGCTCTCCGGTTGCCGGCAGATCCGCCAAAACGGTTGCCAACTCTTTTTTGAGCAATAGTTCCGATTCCGGGTAACCGGCCATTTTTTTCAGCAGGGGCCGGACAAACTGCTCGAAAGAGACCATGGTCGAAACCGGGTTTCCGGGCAGACCAATCACCGGCGTCGCCGATACACGACTGTATAAAAGCGGCTTGCCGGGTTTCATCCGTACCTGCCAGAAACGAATTTCAGCAGCGGGCAGATCACGAATTACATCCTGAATAAAATCATAATCCCCCATCGAGACCCCGCCGGAGGTCAAAACCAGGTCACTGCCGGAGACCGCGTCAAGTAAAGCCCGGCGAATCAACTCCGGCTGATCCCGGGTGATCGGAAAAATCTGCGGCAGAGCGCCTGCCTGCAGAACCAGAGCCGCCAGCGAAAAACTGTTACTGTTGCGAATCGCACCGGGTCCGGGAACCTGATTAAAATCGACAATTTCATCCCCGGTGGCCAGAACCGCGACCCGGGGCCGGCGCACCACCGCGACATAAGGCATTCCCACTGCCGCCAGCATACCGATGGCCGCCGGGCTAATCCGGGTGCCGGCGGCAACTACAACCGCGCCCGCCTTGATATCTTCACCGGCCCGGCGAATATCATTGCCGGGCTCAACCGGTTCTTTAAGAATAATCAACCCGTCAAGTTCTTCAACAAACTCGCGCCGAATCACAGCATCAACCCCCGGCGGTATCGGGGCCCCGGTCATAATCCGAACCGCCTCTTCGGCCGCTACCCGGCCCGGCCACGGCTTTCCGGCCGGGATATCGGCGACCACCGGCAGCCGCAGCGGCTGTTCCGGGCTTGCGGACTCAGTATCAACCGCCCGCAGACCGTAACCGTCCATCGCCGAATTATCAGCCGGCGGCAGATCCCGGTCAGCCTCAACATCTTCACAGATAATCCGCCCCAGAGCCGCCAGCAAATCAACTTTCTCCGCCGAAAGCGGCCGCTCCAAATCCCCCAGAATCAACTCCCGGGCCTCTTCAACCTCGATATATTTCTTCATTTTAAAATTCTTCTCAATTTATAAAAATTGATAGCGCCGCACCCCAACGGCCCTTCCGCGAGACGAAAACCTACCTGCAGGCAGGGCACCGGGCACCCAACAACTTCAAGCCCAACTTCCTAACAAATGATTCGAAACAAAGCAAAGAAAAAAAACAAAATACCCATAAGTCAAGCCTGACCCCAAGATTGGGATCAGGCTTGACTTATGGGTATTTAGCGGTTGAATGCGAGGCATTCAACTATGGACGCAGAAATTTAGGCGAAAAGCCGGGCTGTGTTTTTGCCGGAGATCAGGGCGAGTTGTTCCGCAGTGAGGCCGGCGGCCTTGAGGTCTTTGAAGTAACGTTGCGGCCTTAAGAGCGGGAAATCGCTGCCGAAGAGAATTCGGTCGAAACCGGCCATTTCGCCACCGAGGCGATAAATCTCATTTTTGAAAAGATAGGGACAGGCGGCGGTATCGTAATAGAGATTTCTGCAGACTTCGGCAAACTCTTTTTTCAAGAGATGATAAAAAGGAAAGCCGCCGCCCATATGGGCGAAGATAGTCGGCACATCACCGTAGAGTTTGAGGAAATTGTAGAGATTATGGAGGCTGACATCGGCCTTGCCGGGGTATTCGTGGCCGACCGGCTCGTTGGTGTGGAGCATCAGAAGTTTTTTATGGCGGCGCAAAACTGCAATTACCGGAGCAAATTCGGCGACAACCTTTTCAGTAAAGCCCTCGACGTAGAAAGCGAGTTCCCCGACTCCGGAAAGCCCGGCTTTAATACACCTTTCGCTCTCGGCGGCCGCCGCTTCGGGGTCGGCAAAAGCAAAACAGGCAAGACCGAAAAGTTTAGCGCTATGCTTTTTTACCGCCTCGATTACATAGTCGTTGCAGAGCTGAGCAATCCCGAGATCGCGCCAGGGAAAGCCGAAAACCACGGACTTATCAACCCCGTCTTCAGCCATTGTGGTTAACAGCTCATCGACCCCGACCAGCCGGGATTTCGGGGAGGCGTAAAGCAATTCAAAATCGGGCTCGCCGGCAAAAAATTTCGCCCGGTTATCGCGGATTTCCGGGGGGAAAATATGAACGTGGACATCGATTTTCATAATATCACCTGCTTGAAGCTAGAGAGCTAATGCGGGAACAATCCCCGCAACCCAAACGGAGCCTTGCGGCCCATACCCCAAGGGCACTTCCGTTGGGCGCAAATAAGTACTCTTATCAGAACATTTTCTTGTTTTTTTACAGTTGGAAAAGATTGTTGAAAAAAACAAGAAAATAACCTGTAAGGTACTAATATTGATATGGGGCCCGATATTGATTATAAGGTACCGGCGCCGGCATCGGCGGCGGGGTGAATTTCTCGCTCAGCGCCCCCAGAGACTGACCGGAAAAAAGCGAGGT
>WFRP01000349.1 GCA_015486505.1 Pseudomonadota bacterium
ATGTTCTGATAAGAGCACTTATTTGCGGGCCGCAAGGCCCTGTTTGGGTTGCGGGAGTTGTTCCCGCATTAGTACCTTACAGGTTATTTTCTGCACCAAAAAACAAGATTTAATAATCAGAAAATGTTCTGATAAGAGTACTTATTTGCGAGTCAAAAAAGGTCGCTTGGGTTGCGGGATTTGTTCCCGCATTAGTAATTTTAGAGTAATTTCAACAGGAACACTGCAAAAGGCATACCCCTCTGCAGCAGACCGTTAATATACTGAAATACTGAATTTTTTTCTACAACATCCGCTTACCGGCGGCCGACCGTTATTATATAGACATAAATAGTTTTCATAAAGTCACATAACTTGACCATCCGGGAATTATCTGCTACTAAGGAAGCAATTTTCAACAAGGAGAAACCGATGCCGGAACTTAGCCGGGAACAGTGGGCTTTTATGGCCCTGCTCTACGCATTCAACGAACCGGTGCCAATTGATATTGCCGGGGTTCTGGCACCACTCCTGCCCGGGCCGATGATGGACCTTCTGGAAAAGATGGAGCCTGAAGGCTGGCTCCAGAGACCGGCCAAAGGCATGTTCAGCGTTGGCGACCAGCTGCCGAAAGCAATCCGCAACAAGCTCAAGCAGATTAACTGCCGGGAGCACCTGACCGGAATTGCCGATCGTATCTATCAGGAAGATTTAAGCTCCCAACTAAGCCGGGAAGCAATGCTGAATCTTCTTGAAGGCGCCGGACACTGCCGGGAACTGGCGGAAAATGAGATCAGCATCGCCCATCAAGCCGTAGCCGAAAATGATCACAAAAAAGCCCTGGTTTTTCTGGAGAGAGCGGTCAAACGCCTGGCCGCCGCTCAGAACGACAAAAACCTGATCCCCATATTCATCACTTCAACCCTGGAGCTTTCCAACCTCTATTTCTCTCTGGGCTTCGGCTTCCAGAATACTTACCAATATCTGCTTCAGGCTCAGGAAGCGGCAATCGCCATCGGCGATCAGCGTTCCCACGCCCTCGCCAATCTCCATCTGGGCCGGATCTTCTATTTTACCGGCCGGCGCGACGATGCCCTGATCGCCCTCTCAATGGGATACGACGAGATAAAAGATCTTGGCGATGATGACATTATGGGGCAATCAGCCCCCTTCCTCGGTAAATACTATTTCATCAAAGGGCAATTAAAAGAAGCCTTGCTCCATTTTGAACGGGCCGAGCAAGCCCATGACAGCAATCAAAACATTTCCATTCTGACCAATCCTCCGGCTCCGCTCTTTCTCGGTTACTGTGCTGTTTATCTCGGCCAGTTTCACCGGGCCATCGGTAGCCTGGACTACTACTGGCGTCTGGCCGAGGAGCAGGGCAACCGCGCCCTGGCCGCGACAATGCGGGCCATCCTGGGAACCGTACTGGTAATCCTGCGGAAAGACCCGGAAGCCGCCATTCATTTTGACGCGGCCATGCAAGACAACAGTGACGGCGAATATGCCCTGGCCCCCTACTTTGCCGGCGGCGGTATCGCCCTGATGCATTATTTCAACGGCAACCTCGAAGAATCATATAAAACCCTGAAAACCACGATTGCGAACGGCTCCGAAATCGGCCTCGTACGCCAGTACTCTTCACCCTGGGTCATTGAGATGATTTACGAATATCATCGCCTGGGCTTCGAACCGATTCCCGGTTTTGACTTCCCCGAAATCATGAAACGCACTGAAAATGGAATCAACATTCATCTGCGCGGCGTATGCTTGCGCCTGAAAGCCCAGGAGAAACTGGCTCAAGGGGGAAAATTTGATGAGATTCTTAAGGACTTGCAGACCAGTGAAAAATACCTGGAGGAATCCGGAGATAAAACGCAGCAGGCAAAAACGATTTTTTTAATGGTAAAACTTGAATTAAAAAAAGGCAAGCGCCAGGCCGCCCGCAATCTGGTCTATCGCGCCCGGCGTCTTTTAGGAGGTTACGCCGATGAGATTTTCCCGAAAGAGTTTCAGCATCTCATAGATAAAAAAGACAAAAATACCGGCGATGAATTCCGGCGCCAGGGTTTTCTCCATAACTATCTGTCAATGATAGAATCGCTCTACCCCAGCGACAACAAGCATGAAATCATGACAAAAGTGCTGCATTCAACCAGCAGTATATTCGGCGCTGAACGCAGCGGCCTGTTCTGGTTTCAGGAGAATAAAAATAATTCCCCGGAATTAAGAGCCGCCTACAACCTGAGCCGGAAAGAGGTTTGCTCGGAAGATTTCCGTGACAGTATGACGATGATTTTCAAGACCCGGCAGACCAACCAGCCCCAGGTCAACCGGGCCCGGACAACTCCCGGAGCTGACAACAACCGACATCCAATCCGCTCAGCTCTCTATATCCCGATTGAAGTCAACCATACCGTCCAGGGAGTCCTCTACTATGATAATTCCTACCTGAACGACGCTTTTGACTTTCTTGACCATGAAACCATGAAACATATGATGCGCCACACCAACACGATTGTTGAGCGCCATCTCAATTACCTCAAACTCAAAGAAGAACATAATTTACTTGTTTCAGAAAAATCACTGCAGCTTGAAGACAACAGAAGCGATATAATCTCCCATTCCAAAAAAATGAAAAAACTCCTGAAACAGGTTGATCAGATCGCAACAACCGACTCCACGGTTCTTTTAACCGGGGAAACCGGCACTGGAAAAGAACTCCTGTCCGGCCGAATCCACCGCAAAAGTTTACGCAAGGACGGTCCTTTCATCACGGTTGATTCCACAACAATTCCGGAAAAATTACTGGAAAGTGAGCTTTTCGGCCATGAAAGAGGGGCCTTTACCGGCGCCGACAAGAAAAAAATCGGCCGGATTGAGATGGCCCATCAGGGAACCCTGTTTATGGATGAAATCGGCGAACTGCCGTTGGAGGCCCAGGCCAAACTGCTCCGGGCCCTTCAGGAAAGACAGTTCAACCGGGTCGGCGGGACCCAGTTAATCTCATCCGACTTCCGCCTGGTTGCCGCCACCAACCGTAATTTAAGAGAAGAAGTAGCGAACGGCAATTTTCGCAAGGATCTCTATTTTCGCCTCAATGTAATCCCCATCCACCTGCCCCCATTACGGGATCGTTCCCTGGACATACCTCTGCTGGCGAATTATTTTCTTGATTTGTACGCCGCAAAATATAAACGTCATGATTTGTGTCTGGCCGACGAACAAAAACAGAAACTGCAGGAGTACAAGTGGCCGGGTAACATCAGGGAACTACAGAATGTAATGGAAAGAGCGGTCCTGCTTTCAGACGAGAATCAACTGGAGATTCGACTGCCAGCTGAAATTCAGACGCAGGTGGACAACCCTTTTGCCGACCTCCCGTCGATGGACGAAATTCAGCGGCGCTATATAAATTACATCCTGCAAAAATGCGGAGGCAAGATCGGCGGGGCCGGCGGGGCCGCCGAAATCCTGGGCCTGAAACGCACCAGCCTCTATTCCCGCATGAAAATCCTGGGGATGAAGACTAATGCGGAAACAATCCCGCAACCCAAAAGAAAGTCTTCGGCCCGCACCCAAGGCACTTCCGCTGGTCGCAAATAAGTACTCTTATCAGAACATTTTCTGATTATTAAATCTTGATGGCGTCGTAAAAACTCTTCATCTGCTGCGTTACCTTCGCCGTGAGCGAAGCGAGGGAGTGCCCTTGGGGTGCAACCTTCGTCACTGCGGCGTACTCTATGTACGCCTCATTCCTCAGGTTTCGGGTGCCTTGCGCCCAACGGAAGTGCCCTTGGGGTGCATATGAAGTTTTTTACTTAGCCATTGAGTTTTTGACTTTTTACGAGTTTGTCAGAGGTTGATCATGAGTTGGTATCCACCGTATGTTTCGGTTGCCCAAAAGAGAGCGAAAGCCGAAAAAAAGTTGAAAAGCCTCAGGAAAAAGATGCCGGATCTTAAGCCGGTTGTGATCGAGGGTCGGACTTTAGCTACGACCTGGTGGGGCTCGTCGTGGAATAAAAATCTTGAGCGTTATGCCGATTTCAGTAATCGCATTGGCCGGGGGCGCAGTTATGTGCGGCATCGGGCCGTATTGGACTTAAAGATTAAACCGGGCAAAGTAACGGCCCTGGTTCTAGGTTCAGCCCGTAAACCCTACGAAATCAAGATCGATATTAAACCGGTTAATCCGGCCAAATGGGCGGTTTTACGGCGCGATTGTCAGGGGCAGTTAAAGTCGCTGCAGGGGCTGCTGGCCGGGAAATTTCCCAAAGATCTGGCTCAGGTCTTCTTCGCCGAAGATAGCGGCCTCTTTCCGGTGCCGGAAGAGATCAGTTTTGATTGCAGTTGTCCCGACTGGGCTGATATGTGTAAACATGTCGCGGCGGCGCTCTATGGCATCGGTGCCCGTTTTGATGAGGAGCCGCAGCTTTTTTTCAAGCTTCGGGGGGTGAAAATTGAGGATCTGATTACCCAGGCGGTTAAAGATAAATCCAAAAAACTGCTGCGGAAGAGTAACAAGAAAAGCGGCAAAGTTATTGATGATGCCGATCTCGGCGCAGTTTTCGGTATCGAAATGGAAAATGAGCCGGTTTTTACCAAAAAACCGGCGGTTTCATCCCGTGAGCTGAAGAGATCGAGGCTCAGCGTTTCAGGGAGCGTCAAAAAAACCAAAAAGAGGGCTCAGGTTACTGCGGCGGCAAAGGTTAAAAGTAACTCGGAAACAATTTCAGAAGCTGTGCTGAGAGCGGTTGCGGCCGCTGTCGATGGTTGTACAATGGCTCAATTATCAACGGACACCGGCTATCCGAGAAGCCAACTCTACGGAGTTGTGTACAGATTAAAACAGCAGGGAAAAATTATAAATAGATGCCGTGGAACCTATGAACTAAAATAATCAGAGCTTCTGTTCACCACAGTTGCCATCCGTAATACATTTTTTTATCATACTGACTATCTCGTCAACGTCATCGCAGATCTTAAATAAATCAAGGTCTTTTTCGGCGATCAGCCCGGCGCTTAAAAGCTCGTCACTGAACCAGCTATTTAAATTGCGCCAGAAATGAGAACCGTAGAGGATGATCGGGAAGGGTTTCATCTTGTGGGTCTGAATCAGGGTGATAGCTTCAAACAATTCATCCATCGTGCCGAAGCCGCCGGGAAAGACGACAAAGGCGCGGGCGTATTTAATCAGCATTACTTTGCGGACAAAGAAATATTTGAATGATACGAGCTCAGTGGCATAGTCATTGGGTTTTTGCTCCATCGGCAAAGTAATGTTCAGGCCGATCGAACGGCCGCCGGCCTCTTTGGCGCCGCGATTGGCCGCCTCCATAATTCCGGGGCCGCCGCCGGTGATTACCGTGATATCATTTTTTGCGAGAAGGTTGCCGAGATTGATTGCCTGACGGTAGTTATCATGTTCAGGAGCGGTTCGGGCCGAGCCGAAAACCGAAACTGCCGGGCCGACATCGGCCAGATGTTCAAAGCCATCGACAAACTCCGACATAATCTTAAACATACGCCAACATTCTTCAAGCTTAAAATCATCAATCAGATACTGGTCACGACTGCCGTTATTTTTCTTCATTTTCTTCACCTGTTATGCTCAATTGCGGAAACTGGTTACCGGCGCCGGAATCTGCCCCTTACGCCAGATAAAATAGTCACTGCTTTCGGTATGCAGCGGAACAATGTAGGCTTCACCTAACAGGCCGCCCCAGGAGACCATTTCCCCGGCTTTTTTACCGGGAACCGGAATTAGACGGACGGCGGTGGTTTTATTGTTCATGACCCCGATTGCCAACTCATCGGCAATGATCGCCGAAATGGTTGTGGTTTTGGTGTCTCCGGGAACCGGAATCATATCGAGGCCGACCGAGCAGACCGTGGTCATGGCTTCGAGTTTATCCATGGTCAGGGCCCCGCATTTAACCGCCTCCGAAAGGCCGACATCTTCACTTACGGGAACGAAGGCTCCGCTTAAACCGCCAATCCGGCTTGAGGCCATCAAACCGCCCTTTTTGACGGCATCAGTTAACAGGGCC
>WFRP01000350.1 GCA_015486505.1 Pseudomonadota bacterium
GCAGCTCTAGGAGGCCAATCTTAACTAATGCGGACAGATCCCCAGCAACCCAAAAGAAAGTTACCGGCCCGTACCCAGGGGCAATCCGATGGCCCGCACCCAGGGGCACTTCCGCTGGTCGCAAATAAGTACTCTTATCAGAACATTTTCTTGTTTTTACAGTTGAAAAAAGCTGTCGAAAAAAATAAGAAAACAACCTGTAAGGTACTAATATTTACTACCTGTTACATCTAATGATAAAGAAGGCAAGACATTTACAATTGAAGACTTTTTACCATCATTCTCAAGGTAATCATTATTGATTACCAGGCCAAAAAGTTCACGGTCTGAGACATAACGGATCTGCTTTATAGATGAAATATCACCAGTAAAAAGTTCTTCCGGCAGCCCAACTAATTGACCAAACGGCTTAATTTCATGTTTCTCTTTTGACAAATAGTTACCGTTTGTATCATAAGCCCGCAAGGTAATCTCAGCTGTTTTATCCGGGTCTGGATTAAACAGCGCGATCCCACTCCAATGATCTTTACCTATTTCATATACAGGCGCAATCACCCCATTTTTTTGCCCTTTTTCTGGCAACAAGAGACAACCCCAACCGTTGCCACTCGCAAGGAACTCCAATCCGGCAATTTCGCAATCAGTTTCGCCCGCAAGTCCGGTTTCACCCTTAAAAAGGGTCTCATACACTTCACCAGGCTCCAGAAACAGCTCCTTTGAATCAGTTACCGCCCGACCATAGTCTTCCGGCGTTAGTCCCTTAAAAACAACCTTACAGGCATCATCCGAAGCTGTACGCACTTTTCTTTCAGGTCTGTAGATCGACATACTGCTCCACCAAGAACTAGTCTGCACGGTATAGGGAACGGCGAATTTCCCGCTTTCAGCGGAGTTCAGACTTGCCGCACATAAATTTTTATCGCTCTGATAAAGTACAGCCCCAAGTGCGATATCATTCTCTTTATCAAGAACAACAAAAGAAGGGGCCAAGTTGACTGTTAGCGCAGTAGCTTCCGGAAGATCCCCTAATCGATAACCGGAAGCGCCATGATATAAAACCTCAAGATCATCGTCGATCAAAATCTTATACAAACCGCCGGATTTAATCATCGCTCTGAAACTGGCACCATTATTGAAAATAATGTCAACGGTCAATCGTTTTTCGCTCAGGGAAATCAGATCAACCTCCGTACTCCATCCATCTTTATAAAGCAGACATGGAACATCAAGGGTTTGGTCTCGATTTTCCGCAAAGAGGGCCGGATATGACGCTGTCCGCGTACCATTTTCTCCAACAAATCGACAGTATCCATTTCCAACTCCTTCATTACCTGCTTCAAAAACAACATATGCAATCTGCCCGTCATTTTCCGGAAAGATTTCCGCTACACTAAACTCCTGGGTCGCCAACGGTTGCAAATCGACATCCTTAAAAGTGTCCAGTAAATAACCGGTGCTATCATACGCTTTGAGTGAGCCCGTCAGGTTGTGAACTTCACTACTGTTTATCAATCCGATAACCGCTTTTGCCGAAGAGGCCGCAAACAGCGGGAAATAAAAGTTTTTATTGGAAATCCTGTCACAGTCCTCATCGACTAAACCGTTGCAATTATTATCAATATTATCTCCGCAAATCTCTGGGGCGCCGGGATTAATTGAACTATCATAATCATCACAATCACCCTCAGCAACGGTATAACCGTCACCATCATGGTCTATACGCGGACCTGTACATCCCTCATCGACTAAACCGTTGCAATTATTATCAATATTATCTCCGCAAATCTCTGGGGCGCCGGGATAGACGGTTTTGTCAAAATCGTTACAGTCACCCTCATCAACGGTATAGCCGTCACCATCATTATCTATCGGTTCCGGATTCGGATCACCAAGGTAAAAAAGGACTGACAATCCTTGATTATTTGTAGTTTTCAGGCCGGTATAGCGTAAACCTACGGTTCCGTCACGATTTTCAATACCCGCGACATCCAGGTTTTCTCCGGCTGACCGCCCCATTCGATAATTAAACTTGATATTATTGCTGCCCTCATACAATATCACTTGAAAATCAAGCTTGTAACCACTGCCCTCCGATTCTTTAAGATACATATTATCGATAACAAAAAAATCAACCACGAAACGTCTATTTGGTGCATCCCCCCGGGTTGCATAACGAACTCCGCGGCTTCAACTATAGGTATCGTTCCAGCCCCAAAATGGCGCAATCATATTATTCTGTGAACTGGGAGACGGCAACCCGCTGCCGTCGTAAACATAATTACGATTTGTCCCGGAGGAAAAAGCGATATAGCCATTTCCGCCAAAATAGACACTGTTGTATTTCCGACCGTAAAATTCGAAATCGAAACCGATCTTTACAGCGCTGCCCATATAATTTTTGGCTCCGATTTCGGGTTTATCAAAACCATCGAATTCGGTACCCTCTTTCTCAATATCCTCCCAGACATACTGTGGGCCGCCCTCTGAATTGCTATCTATAAAGTGGTAACCAAACGAATCACTTCCCTGCAAAGCAAATGCTTCGGGAGCAAAAGCCCACAAACATCCAAACAACAGTGCCGCAAAAAGTAACAGGTTAATTCTTTTTCGCTTATACATTATATTTTCCTTTACGTTTTTGGTTTCATAAATCATTCAGAAAAATCAGTCTGAATAACAACAATAAAATACGGAGACATATCCCCTTGACCGACCAAGGCCACTTAAATTTAATTTACGATCTTTTCGGAATTAGACGGGGTAGATAATCTCCAGGATCGACGAGTACCTTTTTCCTCAAAAAACCAGAACCCCTCTGAATCTCCGACCAGTTGCCTTAACACCTCCTTTTTATAATCACCAAAATCACGCTCAACCGTCAGCAGACGCAGTTCAGGAGCACCCGCCAAATAAAAATCATCTTTTGTAAGCATACCCTCAGCTTCAGCTTCGCTAAAAGAAATCTTTTTTTCCTTGATCTGCAAATGATATGAAAAGGTTTTGCCGCCTATTTTCTCCCGCAGAACAAACTTATTGCTCAAATTACCATCCCCGGAAATTTGCAACCAGTCAACGGGAATTATAGTCTGGTTAATCAGGGCCGGTTTTAAAGGGTCACAATCAACTACCACATTTACTTTTTTCCCGGAAACCAACCGTGAACATTTAACCTGTCGCAACCCCCCTCCGGCATCAACTAAAAGTTCAGCGGCGGTTTCAAGGCGATGCTCATTATCGAAAACCGTGATCACAGATTTCCCATTTTGCAATTTATGCATTTTAAAATCCCAGATGACCACAGTTTTACTGCTGCCGGGAAGGGGGTTGGTATATTCGGAGCGAACCTGCCAGTTAACAATGTTATCCTCAGCTTCTAAAGGGGCCACAATTGACAGCGCCAAGCCGATAACAATCAAAATCAAGCTAATTTTTCTCATAAGAACTCTATGGTTTAGTGCTTTGAACTGCTTTATGTTCAATTATTTTAACTTTTTTATCAAAATCAAAACCGGGGTCTGTCGTATAGGTATGACAGTGCCGACAATCCATTTGACGCCCGACTTTCATACGATTTTTATGGGGCTGCTGCACATGATTTGCCCCCGGTCCGTGACAGGACTCACACTGGACATTCACCATCCAGGGGTTTTCCTCGAAGGAACTGAAACCGCCAATCACATCATGATCATCCATACCGGTAACATGACATCGAATACACTCAACGTCATGTTCCTTGCCTTTTCGCACTAAAGTCGCCAGAGCATCCGCATGTCTTGTCTTCCGCCAGGATGCAACGTTGTCGGGATGACACGATTCACACGCATGATAACCCAGATAAAGGTTCGGGGTTTTTTTCATCATTTTCTGTCTGAGGCGCTCCTCCCGTAATTTTCTCCCGTATTCATTCTTCTCTTTATCATATTTTTCCGCCAGTTTCTTTATTTGTAAGTCTTCAGCGGTTTTCTCCCTCGAAACCCACAAGTTTACAGGCTGCGTGAATTCAGGTTTCATATCAGGTCTGTAATCAAGATAGCTGACATATTGTCCCCGCCGGTTGCTCATAACCAGAGGCATCACGGTTTTTTTATCAATTTTTTTGGTTATCCCATGCGTCAAACCATCAATTACCAGATCAATGCCGGGACAGGAATTCGCAATTTCAGCTATCCGCTTATCCATTGCATGAATAATTACGATAAAAAGATCATGGTCGACCTCCTTTTCGATTTTCCTGATTGCCGCGACCGGGTCGGTTGGTACCGGCTTAAATTTAACTGTAAGCGTTTTCAAAACCCCGGGATCGATCACCGAAGTGACCAGAACCTTACACCTCCCGCCACACTTGTTAAATCTTATATAAGGTAAAAATCCAGGGACATTAGCTGAAACCATTTCCACAGCGCTTCGGGAGAGCAGTTTTTTCAAATTACCAGCGCCTAACAACAGTTCCGTCGGGCCAATACCAATCACATCGACACCGCTGAGCCCCAGCATCCGAACTATATATTTTGCCGCGATCCCGGTATAGGGCGAATTGCGGTCAAAACTGTTACCGGCATTGATAATCAGATACTGATCCGACGGCAGATTCTCCGTCACTTGATCCAACACTGTTTTGCGCCGCGAGAGACCTCCCGCCTGATTCGCATGTCAACCACAAGGCTCTATGTTCCCCATCAAACCCCCACAATAGACAATTCTTAAATCATTTTTGCTAAAATCCCCGGCGTACACATCGTTATTGAGAAAAGTTATCCCTAACAACATCACACTCAACGTAATCATGAACTTTTGTAATACTATATGTTTTTTTCTCATGGTTGTCTTCTACCTATTGTCTGAATTTTTTAGTACCTTACAGGTTATTTTCGGTTTGAAAAAACAAGAAAATGTTCTGATAAGAGTACTTATTTGCGGGCCAAAAAGGCCTGTTTGGGTTGCGGGATTTGTTCCCGCATTAGTACCTTACAGGTTATTTTCGGTTTGAAAAAACAAGAAAATGTTCTGATAAGAGTACTTATTTGCGGGCTATCGGATTGCCACTGGGTACGGGCCGAAAAGGCCCGATTGAGTTGCGGGATATGTTCCCGCATTAGTACCTTACAGGTTATTTTCTGCACCAAAACAAGATTTAATAATCAGAAAATGTTCTGATAAGAGTACTTATTTGCGGACCAGTAACTTTCTTTTGGGTTGCGGGATAGTTCCCGCATTAGTTAATTTCCATTATTACCATGACATCATGGCTAAAAGGTTGGCATCATATGCGCCATAAACCACCAATGCCTTAATCTTGCCGGTGCCTTCACCTTCCAGATGAAGGGTCGCCATCTTATCAACGTCAACCTTTTCAAAAAAAGATGCTATACTTTCTGTAAATTTACCATACGCCGGTATTGTAAATGTTTTTGCCTGTTCAACCTTACCGTTGCCATTCAAAACTGAAAGGTTTACTGCGAGCGGATGTGATTCCGGATTCAGCAGAACAACCCCGGTCCACCAGCCATCAGTTATGGCTAACTGGGGCAATTTCCGACTTTCGCTTTGCGTGTAATTCAGTGGTAACGATATTGATGCGGCTGATTTTGTTTCATACAAGAACCTCATAAATGACCCGAAATCAGCATCTCCTTCAACAATTACCCAGGCGCGATTGAATTGTTCAGCTGTCAGGCCAAAATATGCGCCATTCAGTTCAAGTTCATATTTTGCAAAGGGGTCTACATTAACTGCGTATTTCTGAGCAACCATTCCCCCATCCAAATAGGCTGTAAGGGTTATTGACAGCGGCTCCGACCCGGGATTACAAACACCTAAAACTGTTTTCCATTCGGCAGTATTAACGAGATGCGGCATATAGGCAACCCGGGAGAACTGCAGCAAAGGCAATTGGTCAACCCGTCCATAGCCCTCCTTCAGTTCGACTTTACCGCTCAGGCCACCACCATCTGCCTCGATAACCGCCCAACCATCAACTCCGCCGTTCAGCCCGGGATACTCGTCGACTTTATATCTATTTATGCTTTCCGGCAACAAGCTGTAGTCAATAACAGTACCTGAAGATTTGCCATTGTTACGATAATACTTAATGGTAATATTGTCGGCTTCTGCCGAGTTATTTGCCAGATAAAGGGTGGCAAAATCACGCACATCAAAAGATGACGTCAACCAGGGAATTGCCAGTCGTGTAGCTTTCGCGCTCTCCAGCGCATCTCCCGCCCCGCCCCAGAGTTTTAGATTACTGCCGACAAGAAACAGGCTCCGGTTTGGTTGATTTGAAACTATTTTCAGCGCAACCGGCCTTGCATCATTACTAAAGTAATCCACCGTCTGCTGGTTTTCCAGGATATCAAGCCACTGGCCGGAATTATCCATCCCGCCACCGCTGCGCGCCCCGCGGCCAATCGGCAGGTTACCACTGCCAACCGGAACCAGCCAGGCACGCGCCGCTGAAGACTGCCCTTCACTTACAGTCGCGCACCCAAACCAGTAGTCATCCGAGGGTACACCGTAAAACCATCTGACATAATCAGCTTCGACATCGACATACAAATGCACACAAGCTCCCACACTATTGTCCGGCAAGGGCTCGATCTGCAACGTAAAATGATCAGTACCAGTATCTGAAGCTATAGAAATATGCTCAAGTTCAGATGTCAGCACATCCTCTTTAATCACTGCACCATTTTTAAGCAGTCGCAGAAGTGCGCCATTTGCTTTTACATTTTGCGGATCCAGGGCAATTTTACATTCTATGCTTTCTCCGACCTGAGGAGTCAAATTGAATTGGTCTTTTTCCTGAGGATAAACCATGATCAGGTGATGGCCCGGTATTAACTTATCCCCCTCCTGCTCATCATCGACGCTTTCCGCAATCGCCTTCACTTCAGCATAATCAACGAAAAGCTTATCCTGATTCACGCCAATCGGAATCCAGACCATCTGAGGATGCAGACCCCATTCATCTCCCTGAAGCCACTCGCCCGAACCTGAATAGCTGCCGTCATCATCCTTATTCAGTCGGTATCGGTAGGTGCGCGATCGTATTTTAGTCCCGACATAATCCGGATCGACAAAATCATCGGCAAATGTAATTTTACACTCAACAATGTCGCTCTTCTGCCCTTCACTTATATTCATCTCATACGCATATATCGGGTACGACCAGAAAGCGGTAGTGGAGTCAAGATCAGCACCGATTATTCCGCCTTCGTCACCGACATATTTTAATAGATAGCGATGGAACGGTTCCGGAGACTGCTGGCAGGATTCATATAGAATTTCATCGTTTACATGGCAGGCTGATAAAAGGCCTTTTTTATCTCCAATCGTAAAAAAAACTCCATTACGACTCGAAGGCTTAATCTCATAACGTTCCTGAATAGAAGCATTTACCCAACCATTACAAAACCCCATCCAGGCATTGCCATCCGGGTTAAACCACACCTGTTTATCGCTACTGCTCTTAGCCTCGCGCGTAGCCGCCCTGGGATAGTTCCCATAACTATATAGATCATATTTTTCCGATGGTGAAGGATGTCCATTATAACCCAATACCAGCTTGCCCTGGCTTAGCGGCCACCACCAGCCGGACCAGGGCAGATATTGCGCCCGGGCTTTAAGCGTATAGGCATAACTCAGCTGACAGGCAAACAGCAACAGCAGACAAACCATCATACCGGAGCTGATAAATCGACGCCGAATTTTACTGTTTAAGTTGATTGACATCTTTTACTCTATCCCGGGCGCTGCCAGTTTTGAACGGATTAGATTTATTGGCTGCAGATTTGATATACCAATCCCCCTTTTCCCAACTCCATTTCATCAATTGGGGAATATCCTTAAAGGTGAAGCCCATAGCCTGGATATTATTTTTGAGTTTCACCTCGGCCAGCGTATTGTTTTCACCCATATTGATTGCGACTATCTCACTTTTAATATATTGTATATTACCCATCCGAGCGGCACCAGGGTTGACAAAATATGACTGCAACTTAGCCAGATCAGATTTTTGTCGGGCCAGGATATACCCCTGTACCCGCTCCCGCAACCGATTTTCGTTACTTTTGGGAGACACCCCCCGACAAGCGCTCAGGCCTAAGCCGGCAATCAGCAATATAGTGATTAAGACAATTTTTTTTATTTTCATTTTTTCTTCTCCCAGAAAGTCTCAACTTCTTTGTTATCACCTATAATATCCTATGATTTTCATAAGCTATAACATACCTGTCGTGTGATAAACAGTTAATTTTATATAATTAACTGTTTATCACATAATTTACACCAACAAAAAGAGGAGAGAGCCTGATTAAGACTCTCTCCTCTTTTTGTTCTCTACATATTTTTTACTCTAAAAGGTAAAAAATACAACCGGTTCAAGCTTCTATCTGCAACTATCACATCCACAGAAACCCGGCTTAGACAGGTAGCCATACGACTGATAATCAGTACCCATAACCACTACACCAGAAACTGCGGCACTAGCATCCTCACCAACCGCCTTGACATTTGCATACATGTACTTGCTGCCATCAATATGCTCATCCAGACCAAGCTGACTCAACATTCTAGTCACAACACTGTGAGCCTTAACCGGAATTTTAACATCCACGGAATCTCCATCAGCATAGAAAGTTACTGTACAATCAACGTCTTCAGACCCTGCGTTGGTCAAAGCTAAACCGGACCACCACCCAGACTCCATAGGTGGAAAATACGGCAGACAGAACATACATGGTGAGGGTGCTACCTTCAGACAGCCTTTGATACCAACTTCGACAACACAACTGCAAAGTTCGGTACAATCAGAGCAGACTTCATCGCCGGCATCGCCGAGAATCGTTACTTTAACCTTGACAACATCACCATCCGCAACCTTCTTCGGATCCCAGACCATGGTCGGAATATCTA
>WFRP01000351.1 GCA_015486505.1 Pseudomonadota bacterium
AAAATCCAGCGCCAGCGGCCGGCCTCGCCGGCCATCATTACGAAAAAGCACTTTTTGCTCACTATCCATTTAGTACCTTACAGGTTATTTTCTGCACCAAAAAACAAGATTTAATAATCAGAAAATGTTCTGATAAGAGTACTTATTTGCGACCAGCGGAAGTACTCCCGAGTACGGGCCGAAAACTTTCTTTTGGGTTGTAGAATCTGTTCTCGCATAAGCACTCATATTTCTCCGATTTTTAAAACCGTTTGTAACTATTCAGTCAAATTTTATCTCCCAACCCCGGATTCGACCGAATATTTACAACCCTTTTTTCATATCCTATCCGGACATACTCTGACAAGTCTTTTTCCGCTTTATCACCATTTTGTTGCTTGCTGTTTCCGGGCCGGTTTGCTACAATCGCCGATTATGAATATAAAACCGGAAATCCTGGCCCTGTTCTCACAGGGGCTTGACAGTATTTTAGCAATCAAAATCATTCAGCGACAGAACCTTAAAGTCAAGGCACTGAAATTCATCACGCCGTTCTTTGGTTCTGAAATTAAAGGCCGGGAAGCGGAATATTGCCGAAAAATCAAAGGGAGTTATGAGATTGATCTGGAAATTATTGATCTGACGGATGACTATCTCAAGATGCTGGCCGCGCCGGAATACGGCTACGGCAAAAATTTCAATCCCTGTCTTGACTGCAAAATCATAATGCTCACCCGGGCCCGGCTCCGGGCCGCGGAGTTAAACGTAAACACAATTATTACCGGTGAAGTCATCGGCCAGCGGCCTTTTTCGCAGCGCCGGGACACTATGCGCCGGATCGAAAAATTGAGCCAAACCGAAGGCCTGCTCTTAAGGCCGTTAAGCGCTAAACTTTTGCCCCCGACCAACGCGGAAGAAAGCGGTCTGATTGACCGGGAAAAACTTTTCGATTTCAGCGGTCGCGGCCGCAAACCGCAGATGGCTCTGGCTGAAGAATTTAACCTCAAAAACTATCCGACCCCGGCCGGCGGCTGTTTACTGACCGACCCGGGATTTGGTCAACGGGTCAAAACACTTTACGAAAACGGCCGAATCCCGACGGCTACCGATATTGAACTGTTAAAATTCGGCCGTTTTTACCCGCTGACAAGCGCGGATGAATTTATCATCACCGGCCGCCACAGACTGGATAATCAGGCTCTGCTCAATATTGCCGACAGCCGCTATTACATCCTGCAACTGGCGGAAATGGCCGGCCCGGTAACCGTGCTCAAAGGCCCTGAAAGCAAATTGCCGGATGCCGCCGTAAAACTTATCCGGCACAGTAAGGCCAAAACCCTGCCTGAAGTCCGGATCAAATGGCGCAAGGGTAAAGAAAACGGTAACTTCACGATTAAAAACCCCGGCCCCGCGCACCAATCTGCCCCGAACTTAAAAAATCATGACAACTGAGAAATCCAGCCCGAAAAAACCGAAATTAACCCCGATGCTGCAGCAATATCTCGCCGTAAAGGATAAGCATCGCGACAAGTTGCTGCTTTTCCGGATGGGGGATTTTTACGAGATTTTCTTTGATGATGCGGCAATCGCGGCAAAAACCCTGAAAATCACCTTAACCAGCCGCAACAAAAAAGACGACAACGCGATTCCGATGTGCGGTTTTCCGCACCATGCCGCCACCGGCTATATTGCCACACTGGTTAAAGCCGGCCATAAAATCGTGGTCTGCGACCAGGTTGAAGACCCAAAACAGGCAAAGGGACTGGTGCGTCGGGAGGTCACCAAAATTGTCACCCCCGGAGTCAACTTTGAAAGCGACAGCCTGACCCCGGACAGCGATAATTTTCTCGCCGCCATCACCTTCAGCCCGAAAAAGGACCAGCTTTTCGGCCTCAGCCTGCTCGATATAAGCACCGGCAAATTCAAGGTTACGGAACTTTTCGATTTTGAAGCCCTGCTTGATGAACTCGGCCGCAGCGACCCGGTTGAAATCCTGCTGCCGACCCCGGCCAACAGCCGCGAAGAAGATTGGCAGCGTAAATTAAAAGAGCAATTCAGCAAAGTCCATTTCACTTTGCGTTTAAAAGGCGATGTCCTCACCTTCGCGCAAAGCCTGGAGCTGCTCTGTCAACATTTCGGCACCATCAGCATTGATGGTTTCGGCGGCCGGCATCTGACCGCAGGAGCTACTGCCGCCGGATCCGCCCTGGCCTATGTCAAGGAGACCCAGAATCAGGCGGCCTTAAATCATATCCAGTCTTTAAGCGTCTATCAGCCTAGCCATTTCATGCAGATTGACCGCAACGTCATCATCAATCTGGAATTGCTCTGCACAATTCAGGAACACACTAAAACCGGCAGTCTGCTCGGCGTTCTCGATCACTGCCAAACCAGTATGGGCTCCCGCCTGCTGAAAGAGTGGCTGCTTTTCCCGCTGCTTGACCAAAAACAGATTGAGCTGCGCCTGGACGCGGTTGAAATCTTCTTTACGGAAAAACGCTGCCGCCTTGAACTTATGCGGCTTTTAAATAAACTGTACGATCTTGACCGGCTGGCCGGGCGGCTGGCCGCGGGCCGGGCAACCGGCCGCGATCTTTTGAGCCTTAAAGATTCCCTTAAGCTGATTCCGGAGATAAAAAATCTGCTCAGCCGCCTGCCCCTGCAGCCGACCTTAATCAATCACGCCCTTAAGGGTTTGCACGAACTGCGGGAATTGACCGCGAAAATCGGCGCGACCCTGCTCGATGACCAGCCGTTATCAATTAGCGAAGGCCGGATTATCCGTAACGGCATCGATGAACAACTTGACGAACTCCGGGCCATCAGCAAAAACGGCAAACAGTGGCTGATTGAATTTGAACAGCAGGAAAAAGAAAGAACCGGAATTAACGGGCTTAAGGTTCGCTACAACCGGGTTTTCGGCTACTATATCGAAGTCACGAAAAAAAACCTGGATAAGGTTCCGGAAGGATACATCAAACGCCAGACCTTAACCAATGCCGACCGTTTCATAACGGCAAAGCTCAAAGAATATGAAGAGAAAATATTAGGGGCCCAGGAAAAGATAAACGCGATTGAGCATCGACTTTTTCTGGCGCTCAGGGATGAAGCCGCGCTTAAACTTAAGGAGATCCGGGAATCAGCCCGGCACTTGACCCTGTTCGATGTTTTAAGCAATCTCGCTCAGGTTGCCGATGAACAGCACTACTGCCGCCCGGAGATTGTCGTCGAACAGCAGCTTATGGAAATCACTGAGGGCCGCCACCCGGTTATCGAAACCTTAACGGAAAATTTTGTGCCGAATCACACATCGCTCAATGATGACAAAGAGCAGCTCTGGATCATTACCGGCCCGAATATGTCCGGAAAATCAACCTTTATGCGCCAGAACGGGCTCTTTGCCCTGATGGCGCAAATGGGCTCTTTCATCCCGGCGGCCCAGGCCAGGATAAGCATATTCGACCATATTTTTACCCGCGTCGGCGCTTCCGACAATTTAAGCCGCGGCCTTTCAACCTTTATGGTCGAAATGACGGAAACCGCCCGGATTCTCCATCAGGCAAGTTCCAGAAGCCTGGTCATTCTCGATGAAATCGGCCGCGGGACCAGCACCTTCGACGGTCTGAGTCTGGCCTGGGCGATCGCGGAAGAGATTCATGACAACAGCAAAAGCCTGACCCTGTTTGCGACTCATTATCATGAACTGACTGAACTTGAGCTGATCAAACCACGGATTGCCAACTACAACGTCGCGGTTCAGCAACGTGATGACGGCATTACATTCCTGCGCCGGATCAGCAAGGGCGCCACTAATCACAGTTACGGGATTGAGGTCGCCAAACTCGCCGGCATCCCGCGGCCGGTCCTGAACCGGGCCCGGAATATTCTGGAAAATCTGGAGGCTGCCGAAATCTCGGGCGGTGAAAATCTGCGCATGACCGGAAAAAGCGTCTTGAGCAGCCGCACCGACGGGCAGAAGAGCGGTTATCTGCCACTGCTGGAACCGGCGCCGGATCTGGAAAAAGCCGGCCTGGAAAGTAAATTCCAGGAGATAAAACAGCTCATAAAAAAACAGGACCTTAACCGGACAACTCCGATCAAGGCCCTGGTCATCCTTGAAAAACTGCAAAAACTTATAGCATCGTAAAATCAATCAAACGTTAAACGATTCACTTCCGATCTAAGCCTGCGAATTGCGATGTTCCCGCTCCTGGTCGGCAAGCTCGGAAAAATCGGTTTTTTTAAGACTGGCAACCAGATCTTCCTGAACCTTGGCAAGCTCTTTGCGAATCCCGCAAAAGCTCATTCGCTCACAGGCGTTATAACCGTCAAGACAGAGATTCAATTTAATATCGCCTTCAACCGCTTCAATGACATCGCATAAAGTCACGGTTTCAGGCTTTCTCGCCATCGAATATCCGCCCTTTTTCCCGCGATGTGAAATCACAATCCCGGCCCGGCTCAAACTCTGGAAAATCCGCGCCAGAAAACCAACCGGCACATCCATCTCCCGGGCGACCTCAGGAATCACGACAATTGTGCCCTCATCCTGCATCGACATATAAACCACACCGCGAATCGCATAGTCTGAAGCTCTGGTCAATTTCATTTAACAACCATCCTGGTCTCTCCGCAAGACTTGGCCTGCAATTCAAGTATCATGAGCCGACAATCGACAATCGACAATCAAATAATTAAACTTCACTAAACATATCATGTTTGTTCAGCAGATGTCAAGAATATAAGTTGACTTATTTACTACTGTTCATATCATATAATAATTTCAAGCCTTTAAGCGTAAGAAAGTCATCAACATAATCAATGATATCGGTCTCGCGATCAACAATTCTTGCCAGGCCGCCGGTCGCGACGATGAGAAGATCAGATTTAAGTTCATCCTTGATCCTGGCAATCAGGCCTTCGACCAAAGACAGATAGCCATAGACAATCCCGGACTGCATACAGTGAACCGTATTCTTGCCGACAACCTCCCTCGGACGCCTAAGCTCAACCCGCGGCAGTTTCGAAGCCCGGGAGCAGAGGGCCTCCATCGAGATATTCATACCCGGCGCGATTACGCCGCCCAGATACTCACCTTTGGCTGAAACACAGTCAAACGTCGTCGCCGTGCCGAAGTCTACGATCACCAGGTTTTTTTTATAAATCCGGTAAGCGGCAACCGCGTTGACAATCCGGTCCGCCCCGACCTCCCGGGGGTTATCCAGAAGAATCGGCAATCCGGTTTTAATTCCGGGGCCCACCACCAACGGCCGGAAATGGAAATATTTATGGGCCAGGCCCAGGAGCTCAGCGAGGACCGAAGGCACGACACAGGAGATCATCATCCCGTAAACTTCCTGGCGGTCGGCCCCGACTGAACGTAAAAACTCCTGCAGCAGAATAATATACTCATCCCGGGTCCGCTCACTTGCCGTCGAAATACGCCAATGATCGAGCAGTTCTTCTTCCCGATAAAACCCTAAAACCGTATGCGTATTGCCGACATCAATTACTACCAGCATTTTTAATCCTGTTTGTAACTATTCAGCCAAATTTTACCCCCCACCTTCTGGAGGGGGCGGGGGTGGTTTTTCGTAAGCGGTTGCGGAAACGATTTCGTTGTTTTTCGGAAGCGAGCGGGAGCCCATTAGTACCTTACAGGTTATTTTCTGTACCAAAAAACAAGATTTAATAATCAGAAAATGTTCTGATAAGAGTACTTATTTGCGCCCAGCGGAAGTGCCCCTGGGTGCGGGCTACAAAGCTCTGTTTGGGTTGCGGGTTTTATTCCCGCATTAGTGCCTTACAGGTTATTTTCTTGTTTTAAAACAAGAAAATGTTCTGATAAGAGCACTTATTTGCGCCCAACGGAAGTGCCCTTGGGGTGCGACCAGCGGATTGCCCCTGGGTGCGGGCCGCAAGGCCCTGTTTGGGTTGCGTGAGTTGTTCCCGCATTAGCATTGCAACTGTTTGAGCGTAAGCGAGTTT